>NZ_PTRG01000047.1:0-354 GCF_002965765.1 Escherichia sp. MOD1-EC6819
GCAATGGAATCGTGAACGGGGATGCCATTTTTAAAATGACCATATTGCTTCAAAAAATCGAGATGTGTTTCTCCAAAATCCTCTATATCTTCCTATCCTTCAGCCCCGAAAATGACGGCACAAATAGTCAACAGTAGAATATCTGACAAATTATGCTTCACTTTCCAGGCTTGTCTGTAATCAGGGGTAATAGAAATATGCACCATCATTTTTTAAGTACCATTTTGTTCTCCTTATTTATGTAAGGAGTATTTGATTATATATAAGCTGTGAAAAACAGTTTTGAGTAATAAGGAATTACTCAATTATTGAATATATAGTGCGAATTATTTAGTGCAAAAAACAACGTTATGT
>NZ_PTRG01000048.1:0-312 GCF_002965765.1 Escherichia sp. MOD1-EC6819
TGACTCCTTGAGAGTCCTGAAGGAACGTTGAAGACGACGACGTTGATAGGCCGGGTGTGTAAGCGCAGCGATGCGTTGAGCTAACCGGTACTAATGAACCGTGAGGCTTAACCTTACAACGCCGAAGCTGTTTTGGCGGATTGAGAGAAGATTTTCAGCCTGATACAGATTACATCGACATGTCGGAACAGGACGTGTTGATAAACAGAATTTGCCTGGCGGCCGTAGCGCGGTGGTCCCACCTGACCCCATGCCGAACTCAGAAGTGAAACGCCGTAGCGCCGATGGTAGTGTGGGGTCTCCCCATGCGAG
>NZ_PTRG01000049.1:0-225 GCF_002965765.1 Escherichia sp. MOD1-EC6819
TAGGCCTGAGTGGACTTGAACCACCGACCTCACCCTTATCAGGGGTGCGCTCTAACCACCTGAGCTACAAGCCTGTAGAGGTTTTACTGCTCATTTTCATCAGACAATCTGTGTGAGCACTTCAAAGAACGCTTCTTTAAGGTAAGGAGGTGATCCAACCGCAGGTTCCCCTACGGTTACCTTGTTACGACTTCACCCCAGTCATGAATCACAAAGTGGTAAGCG
>NZ_PTRG01000050.1:0-225 GCF_002965765.1 Escherichia sp. MOD1-EC6819
CGAACCCCTGTTACCGCCGTGAAAGGGCGGTGTCCTGGGCCTCTAGACGAAGGGGACGTATCAGTCTGCTTCGCAAGACGCCTTGCTTTTCACTTTCTATCAGACAATCTGTGTGAGCACTTCAAAGAACGCTTCTTTAAGGTAAGGAGGTGATCCAACCGCAGGTTCCCCTACGGTTACCTTGTTACGACTTCACCCCAGTCATGAATCACAAAGTGGTAAGCG
>NZ_PTRG01000051.1:0-225 GCF_002965765.1 Escherichia sp. MOD1-EC6819
TAGGCCTGAGTGGACTTGAACCACCGACCTCACCCTTATCAGGGGTGCGCTCTAACCACCTGAGCTACAAGCCTGTAGAGGTTTTACTGCTCATTTTCATCAGACAATCTGTGTGAGCACTTCAAAGTACGCTTCTTTAAGGTAAGGAGGTGATCCAACCGCAGGTTCCCCTACGGTTACCTTGTTACGACTTCACCCCAGTCATGAATCACAAAGTGGTAAGCG
>NZ_PTRG01000007.1:0-272047 GCF_002965765.1 Escherichia sp. MOD1-EC6819
AGGCCTGCCGCCAGCGTTCAATCTGAGCCATGATCAAACTCTTCAATTTAAAAGTTTGATGCTCAAAGAATTAAACTTCGTAATGAATTACGTGTTCACTCTTGAGACTTGGTATTCATTTATCGTCCGAGGACGTTAAGAATCCGTATCTTCGAGTGCCCACACAGATTGTCTGATAAATTGTTAAAGAGCAGTGCCGCTTCGCTTTTTCTCAGCGGCGCGGGGTGTGCATAATACGCTTTCCCGCTACAGAGTCAAGCATTTTTTGCTTTTCTCTGTTGAGATTCTCAGGAGAACCCCGCTGACCCGGCGGCGTGTTTGCCGTTGTTCCGTGTCAGTGGTGGCGCATTATAGGGAGTTATTCTGAGCTGACAAGAGGAAATTTAAAATAATTTTCCGAATGCGCGTTTTTTCATCAAAACACTTGCTGGTGTGCCATAAAACAATCAATTTGCCGTTTTTGCAACCGCAATCACACTTCCTGGTGGCATACTAAGGAGGAAAAAAAGAATAAGGAAGATGAGTATGCCATTAAGCGCACAACAGTTAGCTGCACAGAAAAACCTTTCGTATGTTCTGGCCGAGAAGCTGGCGCAACGGATCTTAAAAGGTGAATACGCACCCGGCACCATTCTGCCTGGTGAAATTGAGCTGGGTGAGCAATTTGGAGTGAGCCGTACTGCGGTACGCGAAGCGGTCAAGACGTTAACGGCAAAAGGAATGGTTTTGCCACGACCACGAATTGGTACGCGTGTCATGCCGCAATCCAACTGGAATTTTCTTGATCAAGAGTTGCTCTCCTGGTGGATGACAGAAGAGAACTTTCATCAAGTTATTGATCATTTTCTGGTTATGCGTATCTGTCTGGAGCCGCAAGCCTGCTTATTGGCAGCAACGGTGGGCACCGCAGAACAGAAGGCGCATCTCAATACACTGATGGCCGAAATGGTGTCGTTAAAAGAGCATTTCCGCCGGGAGCGTTGGATTGAGGTCGATATGGCCTGGCATGAACATATTTATGAAATGAGCGCCAATCCGTTTTTGACATCTTTCGCTTCACTATTTCATTCGGTTTATCACACTTACTTTACGTCAATAACCAGCGATACCGTGATAAAACTGGATCTACACCAGGCGATTGTCGATGCAATAATCCAAAGTGATGGCGACGCTGCATTTAAAGCTTGTCAGGCGCTGCTACGCTCCCCGGATAAGTAATATAACAAACGGATACAGTATGGCGGGTTTGCCGTGCATTGCGGCAATGGTCATCTTTATACGGACACTAAATCTCACCATCCTGAATACCACCTTATCCGCAATTGCTGCCATCATCAGTTATACGCTGACGGTGGCAATGCTTATTCCGGAGAATTATTACTGTTGCTTTCAGTAGCAATATTCATGCTTCTGAAAGCAACAGTAATAATTTGATTAAAAAAAGCGTAAATCTAAGCCGAGCCGCGCTCCATTAGTATCGGCGTAAGTTGTAGTCGTTGTTGCTGTAGATTTGGCTGTGCTATCCGGTGGATGAGTACATCAATCGCCAGCTCTCCCAGTTCATCTTTTGGTTGATGAATTGTAGTGAGCGGTGGCGTCATAAAGCTTGCCAGTTCGATATCGTCATAGCCAATCACCGCGATATCCTGCGGGACATATAACCCAGCCTGATATAGAGCCTGGTATACGCCAACTGCCATAGCGTCATTTCCAGTAAAGACTGCCTGGGGGCGCAGCGGATGCGATAACAATTGCTGCATCGCGTCAAACCCGCCGTTAAATTCAAAATCGCCAGTGACTTCATAACCATCAGGAACGTCAAGGCCAGCACGCTTCATTGCCGCCCGATAACCTTCCAGCCGCAAGCGCGCAGGCGTTTTATCCAACGGACCGGTAATACAGGCAATTCGGGTATAACCTTTGTCGATCAGATATTGCGTCGCTAAATCTCCGCCCAGCAACGAGTTATCCTGAATAAGATCGCTGTCGCCATCGAACGGCGCCCAGTCCATCATCACAGTAGGGATTGTTGGATAACGTTGCATTATTTCACGCGAAGGCTGGTGTGTTTCGGTGCACAGTAACAGCAAGCCATCAACGCGCTTTTGCATCAGCGTTTCCAGATTGCGATTCATTCGCTGCTCATCGCCTTCGGTATTACAAAGAACAAGGCTATAACCGCGTTCGAAGCAACTGCGTTCAACGCCACGCACCAGTTCGGAATAGAAAGGATTGGTACTGGCAGTAATCAACATGCCAATGGTTCGAGTCTGATTGAGCTTGAGGCTACGCGCCAGAGCTGATGGCGCGTAATTGAGTTCCTTAATCGCCGCTTCAACTTTGGCGGTAATCGCTTCGCTGACGAAGCGATCTTTATTGATGACGTGAGAAACGGTTGAGGTAGAAACGCCCGCCAGGCGGGCAACATCTTTCATTGTGGCCAAGCGTCACCTCTGCCTGTCTAAAAATGTTTCGATCTCTTCACGCCACGGTACTGACGGTTGTGCGCCTTTGCGCGTTACGGCAATCGCAGCGGCAGCATGAGCAAAACGAATCGCCTCAGGCAATGGTTTTTCTTCCAGCAACGCCGTGATTAACGCGCCGTTAAAAGTATCTCCGGCAGCAATGGTATCGACAGCCTGAACCCGGAATCCAGGAACACGCTGACCTTCGCCATTCACGCTAGCCCACACGCCACGACTTCCTAAGGTAATCAGTACGGTACGGATACCTTTCTCATGCAGTACCTGCGCAGCCTTCGCCGCATCTTCATCATTTTCAACACGAATACCGGTGAGCTTTTCTGCTTCAGTTTCGTTTGGCGTAATAATGTCCACCAGCGCCAGCAATTCATCAGGTAATTCGCGAGCCGGAGCGGGGTTAAGCGCAACGATAGTCTTATTTTGATGGGCGATTTTCGCCGCCGCCATCACACTTTCGAGTGGTGATTCCAGCTGCATTAATAATGCCGACGCGTTAGCAATACGCTCACGTTGCGCTTCCACCAGCGCCGGGGAAAGGGCAGCGTTAGCCCCGGCATGAATACCAATGACGTTCTCGCCTTCACCATTAACAAAAATCAGCGCCACGCCTGTCGATTCGCCTTTGATCACGCTGACCGGCGAAATATCAATATTATCAGTGGCGAGCTGCTGGCGAACGCTCTCACCAATACTGTCATCTCCCGTGCAGGCAATAAACGCGATATTCGCGCCGCTACGCCCTGCTGCCACAGCCTGATTCGCGCCTTTACCGCCGAATGCGACTTGATAGTGGTTACCGGTTACTGTTTCGCCTGGAGTTGGAAAAGATTGAAGATTAAGAATGTGGTCAGCATTAATGCTGCCAAGAACAACGAGGCTGCCTGCGTTTTGCATATTCGGGATGTCCATAAAATGCGCCACCGTGTTAGGGTGGCGCGTGCCCTGCTTTTCTTTATATTACACGTTCATCTGTCGATGACGTATTTATGTCACCATCAGGTCATACAACCTGATTAAAACTACTGCTTAACAACCAGTTTCAGATCAACCGGATACTTAGCCTGAACTTTCTCGCCTTTCAGCACTTTATCAGCGGTTTCGACGCCTTTAGCGCCAATCTGATCGGGTAGCTGAGCGATAGTCGCTGCTAGTTTGCCATCATTCACCGCTTTTTCGCCATCCGGTGTACCGTCAAATCCGACGACCATCACATCCGATTTACCGGCAGTTTGCAGCGCGCGCAGTGCGCCCAGCGCCATTTCATCATTCTGCGCGAACACAGCCTGCACATCCGGGTGAGCGGTCAGCAGGTTCTGCATGACGTTCAAACCTTTGGTGCGATCGAAGTCTGCCGGCTGGCTAGCGAGAACGTTAAACTTGTGAGCAGCAACGGCCTGCTGGAAGCCTTCACCACGTTCACGAGCAGCGGATGTACCGGCAATGCCTTGCAGTTCGATAACTTTTGCACCTTCGCCAGCTTTCTTCGCGATGTAATCACCCGCAATTTTGCCTCCCAGTACGTTATCAGAAGCAATGTGGCTAACCACTTCACCTTTCGTTGCCTGGCGGTCAAGAGTGATAACCGGGATGTTCGCCTGGTTAGCCATCTTCACAGCATTACCCACTGCGTCGGAGTCCGTCGGGTTAATCAGCAGAATTTTGGTGCCGCGAACGGTTAAGTCCTGCACGTTTGCCAGCTCTTTCGCCGGGTTGTTCTGGGAGTCCAGCACCACCAGGTTATAGCCAAGTTTATCCGCCTCTTTCTGCGCGCCATCTTTCAGCGATACAAAGAACGGGTTGTTAAGTGTAGAAACCACCAGCGCGATGGTGTCTTTTGCCATCGCATTCGCACTGACGGTGGCGCTTAGCGCAACAGCGGAAACCAGGGTAGCCAGTTTTTTCATGTTCATATTCAAGATGTCCTGTAGTCGTTATTACTGTTTTTTGTTGTCTACCAGCACCGCCAGCAAAATCACCACCGCTTTGACGATCATCTGGTAATAAGAGGAAACACCTAACAAATTCAACCCATTATTAAGGAAGCCAAGAATTAATGCGCCGATCAACGTCCCAACAATGCGACCTTTTCCGCCCGCCAGGCTCGTACCGCCCAGAACCACCGCAGCAATAGCATCCAGCTCATAGCCAGTCCCCGCAGTAGGTTGCGCGGAGGAGAGGCGCGCCACTTCAATGATCCCGGCCAGCGATGCCAGCAGACCACAAAGAGAATAGACGATGATTTTGATTTTATTGACGTTGATACCAGAAAGGCGCGTTGCTGCTTCGTTACCACCCAGCGCGTAGATGTAACGTCCCAGACGCGTGTGATGCAGCATGTACCAGGCCGCGAGGAAAACAATCCCCATGATCCAGACTGGCGTCGGAACACCCAGCGGACGACCAATACCAAACCAGCCGAACAGATCGGCGTTCTCAGTAAATCCGGTATTCACCGGACTACCGTTGGTGTAAACCATGGTCACGCCGCGCAGTAAAAGCATCATAACCAGCGTAGCGATGAACGCCTGGACGCGACCTTTCGCCACAATCACCCCGGTTACCGCGCCAATTGCCGCACCTAACGCGAGAGCGGCAGCGACAGCCACCAGCGCGTTGACTTCAATGCCGACGATAGATGCAGCAACTGCACCAGTCAGCGCCAACAGAGAACCGACCGACAGGTCGATGCCTGACGTCAGGATAACCAGCGTCATCCCGACCGCCATAATGGCGTTCACCGAGGTTTGCTGGAGAATATTGAATAAGTTATTGATGGTGAAAAAGTTCGGGCTTAACGTCGAGACAATCGCGATCAGCACCAGCAGAGCGATAAGCGATTTCTGTTCCATCAGCCACGCTTTCGTGAAATAACGGCGACCAGAGACAGTCTGGGTTGTCATTTTTTTACTCCTGATTCACGCGATTAAGCTTGCCCACAGCGGCAGCCATTAACACTTCCTGAGTGGCCTGCTCTCGAGTAAATTCCCCGCTGAGATGCCCTTCATGCATGACGATAATGCGATCGCTCATGCCTAATACTTCTGGCATTTCCGATGACACCAGAATGATGCTCAAACCATCGGCTTTGAACTGGTTAATCAGTTGATAGATCTCTTTTTTCGCGCCGACATCTACGCCACGGGTAGGCTCATCAAGGATCAACACTTTAGGACGCGTCATCAGGCCACGGGCAATCGCCACTTTTTGCTGATTTCCCCCGGAAAGCAGGCCTATTGCCTGTTCCATCGACGGCGTCTTGACGTTGAACAGACGGATAAAATCACTGACCGCCTGCTGCTCATCCGCATGTTTCAGGCTACCACCTGTGCGACTGAAGTAGCGTAGCGCGGTCAGTGACATGTTCTCTTTTACTGACATGCCCAACACTAAACCGTCGCGTTTACGGTCTTCAGAGATATACACAATGCCGTTTGCCAGGCCATCCTGCGGCGAACGGGTAACGACCTCATGCCCATCCAGGGTGACGTAACCGCTGGTGCGCGGCAGGGCGCCATAGAGCACTTTCATCAGTTCGGTACGACCTGCGCCCATCAAACCAGAGACGCCAAGAATTTCGCCTTTGCGTAAAGTAAAAGAGACATCGTTAACGCCGGGTCCGCAGAGATTATCGACTTTCAGTAAGACGTCCCCCGGCGCTTTGTCCAGGTGTGGATACTGATCTTCCAGCTTACGTCCCACCATCATCTCAATCAGCGAATCTTCAGTCAGTGACGCTACTTCGCGCTCGGCAATAAATTGCCCGTCACGAAAAACGGTAACGTCATCGCAAATCTCGAAGATTTCTTTCATACGGTGGGAAATATAGACAATGCCGCGCCCCTGCGATTTCAGTTCGCGGATAACGCGGAACAGGGATTCTGTTTCGGTATCGGTCAGCGCATCGGTCGGTTCATCCATAATGATGACTTTCGACTCAAAGCTCAGCACTTTGGCAATTTCCACCATCTGCTGGTCGCCAATAGAAAGATCGCCCACCAGCTTGTCGCTTTTAAACCGCAGGTTAAGTTTGGCTAAGAGTTTATCCGCTTCGGCATACATGGTTTTCCAGTCAATTTTGCCAAAGCGATTTACAAACTCACGACCGAGGAAAATGTTTTCTGCAATGGTCAACTGCGGGATCAGGTTCAGTTCCTGGTGGATAATCCCAATCCCGGCTTCCTGGGAGGATTTCGGCCCGGTAAAAGTAGTCTCTTTACCCAACCATAAAAGCGTACCTGCATCACGGGTATAGATACCGGTCAGCACTTTCATCATGGTGGATTTACCCGCACCATTTTCGCCTACCAGCGCCATCACACGACCTGGATAGACATTTAACGCGGCTCCCGAGAGAGCTTTTACGCCCGGAAACGCTTTATCGATACCTTTAAGCTGTAGTAATGCTTCCATGGCGGCCTCAGAACGTCACGCCAGCACAGAGAATGATATTCGCATACGGAGAACATTCTCCGCTGCGAATTACCGCCTGACTTTCTGCGGTTTGTTGTTTGAATTGTTCATGCGTGGTGTAACGAATTTCAATAGTGTTTCCCTGGTGTTTTTGCAGCTGCTCAAGGTGAGTGAGCAACGTTTCGTGGAGTTGCGGATTATGTTGTTTGATCTCTTCCGCGATAATGGCTGCCTCGACCTGCATTTCACTTGTGACGACGCCCAGCACCTGCATAAAAGAAGGTACACCCTGGGTTAATGCCATATCGATACGCGTTGTACTTTTGGGGATGGGTAAACCAGCATCACACACCACCAGCGTATCGGTATGTCCCAGACGGGAGATCACCGATGAAATATCAGAATTAAGAACGGTGCCTTTTTTCATTTTTTTCTCCATCAGCGAAACGTTTCGCTGACCCGCAGTTTAATCCTGACTGATTAAGGAAAACCATCACGACGTTACTGAAATGTGATCAACATCGAAACGTTTTACATCGTGAGTAACCATGAAAAAAAACGCCCCCTTATGGAGAAAGGAGGCGTCTGGCGTTAGATTTCGACCTGAGTACCCAATTCGATAACCCGGTTTGGTGGGATTTCAAACTGATCCGGCGCGCGCAGCGCATTACGTTGCAACAGCAAGTACAGCTTGCCGCGCAGACGCAAATACCACGGGCGTTTGCCAAGGATCAGTGATTCATGCGACATAAAGAAGGAGGTTTCCATCATCCGGCAACTTAATCCTTCCAGACCGCAGCGGTGGAAAACTTCTTCCACGTTTGGCGTTTCTCGCCAACCATAACTTGCCACCACCCGCCAGAACGTGGGCGACAATTGTTCAATCTGTACCCGACGGACGTTATGGACATATGGCGCGTCTTCAGTACGCAGAGTTAACAGAATAACCCGCTCATGCAACACCTTGTTATGTTTAAGGTTATGCATCAGCGCAAAGGGAATGACATTAATTGCACGCGACATATACACAGCGGTTCCGGGAACGCGAACAGGCGGTGATTTCTCCAGTGAAGCAATCATTGCTTCCAGAGAGTTACCATGTTCGTGCATCCGACGCAGCAGGCGGAAACGCTCGCTCTTCCAGGTCGTCATCACGATAAACATCACCGTGCCGAGGCTCAGAGGCAACCAGCCGCCGGAAAGCAGTTTATCGAGGTTAGCGGTAAACAGAGGGATATCGACACAAAGGAAAGCAATCAAAATCAGCGCAACAAAATACTTATTCCAGTGCCAGTTCTGACGCGCCACGGTGGTTGAAAGAATAGACGTCAGCACCATCGTTCCGGTCACCGCAATTCCATACGCCGCCGCCAGGTTGCTGGAGTGCTCAAAGCTGACAATGACAATCACGACTGCGACATAGAGCATCCAGTTCACAAACGGAATGTAGATTTGCCCTGACTCCATTTCAGAGGTGTGAATAATGCGCATCGGCGACAAGTATCCCAGACGTACCGCCTGACGCGTCAATGAGAAAACACCAGAAATAACCGCCTGCGAGGCAATCACCGTTGCCAGTGCGGCGATGATCAGTAGCGGGATCAGCGCCCAGTCCGGAGCCAACAGGAAGAACGGGTTCTTAATCGCTTCCGGGTGTTTTAACAGCAGCGCCCCCTGCCCAAAGTAGTTAAGGGTCAAAGACGGCAATACGACGGTGAACCACGCCAGGCGAATAGGGAACTTACCAAAGTGCCCCATATCGGCATACAGCGCCTCGACACCGGTAATCGACAGCACCACCGCGCCTAACGCAATAAAGGAAACGGTTTTATATTCAAGGAAGAAATGCACCGCCCACATTGGATTTAAAGCATGTAACACTTCAGGGTTGGCAATAATGCTACGTAACCCCAGCCCCGCCAGAATCAAAAACCAGGTCAGCATAATCGGCGCAAACAACTTACCGACCATGGCAGTGCCATGCTTTTGAATCATAAACAGTAAAGTGAGAACGATGATTGAGAGGGGAACTATCCAGGTATCCAGCTGAGGGGCGACGATTTCCAGACCTTCAATGGCTGACATCACCGAAATAGCGGGTGTTATGACAACTTCACCATAGAAGAAACTGCCGCCGATTAGCCCCATAATCACCAGCATTGATGTCGTTCGCGCCGACGTATTACGCCCGGCAAGCGACATCAATGTCAGTATGCCCCCTTCCCCGGCGTTATCTGCCCGCATCACGAAGGTGAGATATTTAATGGAAACCACAAAGATTAGCAGCCAGAAGATCAGCGATAAAAAGCCAAACACAGCATCGCGTTCAACGCCAAAACCAAACTGGCCGGACAAACATTCACGAAGTGTATATAACGGGCTGGTACCAATATCGCCGTAGACAACTCCAATCGCCGCGAGGGTAATCGCGGGCAACGATTGCTTATTATCAGTGCTCATAGACTAGTCTTTCGTTGAAATATGAAATGTGTGCGTAGTCCCTTGGCCCACAAAAAAGCGCACAGTATGCACGATTAACGGCAAAATCGTACTCCTAAATGCGGCCACATTAACCTGGCTCAAAGAAAAATAGCCCTCCTTTGAGACTATTTTTGCCACCAGCAAGAAACGTCTATACTCGCAGTTTACGCAGAACTTTTGACGAAAGGACGCCACTTCATTATGGCTCACCCTCATTTATTAGCGGAAAGAATTTCCCGTCTAAGCAGTTCGCTTGAAAAAGGGCTTTATGAACGTAGCCACGCCATCCGCCTGTGTTTGTTAGCGGCATTAAGTGGTGAAAGCGTATTCCTGCTTGGCCCACCAGGTATTGCTAAAAGTTTAATCGCCCGGCGCTTAAAATTCGCCTTCCAGAATGCGCGCGCGTTTGAATATCTGATGACCCGCTTCTCCACACCGGAAGAAGTTTTTGGCCCCCTTTCTATTCAGGCGTTAAAAGATGAAGGCCGCTATGAGCGTTTAACCAGCGGCTACCTGCCGGAAGCAGAAATCGTCTTTCTTGATGAGATCTGGAAAGCCGGGCCAGCGATTCTTAATACCCTACTAACCGCTATTAATGAACGCCACTTCCGCAACGGCGCACATGTTGAAAAAATCCCTATGCGCCTGCTGGTGGCGGCCTCCAACGAACTGCCAGAAGCAGACAGCAGCCTGGAAGCGTTATATGACCGTATGCTGATTCGTCTGTGGTTAGATAAAGTGCAGGATAAAACGAATTTTCGCTCCATGCTGACCAGCCAACAGGATGAAAACGACAATCCCGTTCCACCATCCTTACAGGTCACGGATGAAGAATACGAACGCTGGCAGAAAGAGATTGGTGAAATTACGCTGCCCGATCATGTATTTGAGCTGATTTTTATGCTGCGCCAGCAACTGGATAAATTACCGGATGCGCCTTATATCTCCGACCGTCGCTGGAAAAAAGCGATCCGCTTATTGCAGGCCAGCGCCTTTTTTAGCGGTCGCAGCGTGGTTGTCCCGATTGATCTCATCTTGCTGAAAGATTGCCTGTGGTACGACGCCCAAAGTCTGAATTTAATTCAACAACAAATTGACGTATTGATGACCAGTCATGCGTGGCAGCAACAGGAAATGCTGACGCGACTGAGTGCAATTGTGCAGCGTCGCCTGCAACTCCAGCAGCAACAAAGCGATAAAACGGCCTTTACGGTGATTCGTCAGGGTGGCATGTTCAGCCGTCGCCCACAGTATCAACTTCCTGCCGACGTTGCTGCTTCCACGCTGACCCTGTTGCTGCAAAAACCATTAAAATTGCATGATATGGAAGTTGTTCATATCGCTTTTGAGCGTAGCGCACTGGAACAGTGGCTGAGTAAAGGTGGTGAAATTCGCGGCAAACTGAACGGTATCGGCTTTGCCCAGAAACTGAATCTGGAAGTTGATAGCGCCCAACATCTGGTTGTACGCGATGTGAGTTTACAAGGCAGTACGCTGGCGCTTCCCGGTTCATCGGCTGAAGGTCTGCCTGGTGAAATAAAACAACAACTGGAAGAGCTTGAAAGCGACTGGCGCAAGCAACACGCCTTATTCAGCGAACAGCAAAAATGTCTGTTTATCCATAGCGACTGGTTAGGTCGCATTGAAGCCAGCCTACAGGATGTCGGCACCCAGATTCGCCAGGCGCAACAATGCTAACACTGGATACGCTCAATGTGATGCTGGCCGTCAGCGAAGAGGGATTGATCGAAGAGATGATCATCGCTCTGTTGGCCTCACCGCAGTTGGCGGTCTTCTTTGAAAAATTCCCACGACTGAAGGCGGCAATCACTGATGATATTCCCCGCTGGCGTGAGGCGCTGCGCAGTCGGCTGAAAGATGCCAGAGTTCCGCAGGAACTCACGGAAGAAGTCATGTGCTATCAGCAAAGCCAACTTCTTTCCACACCTCAATTTATTATGCAGCTACCGCAGATACTGGACTTACTGCATCGACTGAATTCCCCGTGGGCCGAACAAGCCCAGCAGTTGGTTGATGCCAACGGCACGATCACTCCAGCATTACACACGCTTTTTCTCCAGCGTTGGCGCTTAAGTCTGATAGTGCAAGCGACGACGTTAAATCAACAGTTATTAGAAGAAGAACGCGAACAACTGTTGAGTGAAGTTCAGGAACGCATGACGCTAAGTGGGCAGCTTGAACCGATTCTGGCAGAAAACAACACCGCAGCCGGTCGTCTGTGGGATATGAGCGCCGGTCAGCTTAAACGTGGCGACTATCAGTTAATTGTAAAATACGGTGAATTTCTTAACGAACAGCCGGAACTGAAGCGCCTGGCGGAACAGCTCGGGCGTTCGCGGGAAGCCAAATCGATACCACGCAACGATGCGCAGATGGAAACCTTCCGCACTATGGTGCGCGAACCGGCGACCGTTCCTGAGCAGGTTGATGGTCTGCAACAAAGCGATGATATTTTACGCCTTCTGCCGCCGGAACTGGCTACGCTTGGGATAACTGAACTGGAGTATGAGTTTTACCGTCGGCTGGTGGAAAAGCAGTTGCTTACCTATCGTCTGCACGGTGAATCGTGGCGTGAAAAAGTGATCGAACGCCCGGTGGTACATAAAGATTACGACGAACAGCCGCGCGGGCCGTTTATTGTCTGCGTGGATACTTCCGGCTCAATGGGCGGCTTTAATGAACAGTGTGCGAAAGCATTCTGCCTGGCATTGATGCGCATTGCCCTCGCTGAAAACCGGCGCTGCTTTATTATGTTATTTTCCACCGAGATTGTCCGTTATGAGCTTTCAGGCTCACAAGGCATCGAACAAGCGATTCGCTTTTTAAGCCAGCAGTTTCGTGGCGGCACCGATCTTGCCAGCTGTTTTCGCGCCATTATGGAACGCTTGCAAAGCCGGGAATGGTTTGACGCCGATGCGGTGGTGATTTCTGATTTTATCGCCCAGCGGTTGCCTGATGACGTGACGAGTAAAGTGAAAGAGTTGCAGCGGGTACATCAGCATCGCTTTCATGCCGTGGCGATGTCGGCACACGGCAAACCCGGCATCATGCGCATTTTCGATCATATCTGGCGTTTTGATACCGGGATGCGAAGCCGCCTGCTCAGACGCTGGCGGCGATAAATTATTACAGCAGAGAAGGGACGCTCTCACGAACTGCCGCAGGCCAAACGCCACACTGAACCTGGCCGATATGCGGCAGTTGCAGCAGTAGCATGGTCAAACGAGACTGGCCGATACCGCCGCCGATAGTCTGCGGCATTTCACCGCGCAGCAGCGCCTGATGCCACTCTAGTTGCAGACGATCTTCATCACCAGTTAGCGCCAGTTGGTGCTTCAGCGTGTCAGCATCTACGCGAATCCCCATTGAAGAAAGTTCAAACGCATCTTCCAGCACCGGGTTCCACACCAGAATATCGCCGTTCAGACCCGCATGGCCCAGTTCTGACGGGGTGCTCCAGTCATCATAATCCGGTGCGCGCACGTCGTGACGATGACCATCACTCAACTTGCCGCCAATCCCGACAAGGAATACCGCGCCAAGATCTTTCGCAATCGCCCGCTCACGCCCTTTGGCATCGAGATCCGGATAACGAGACAGTAATTCCTGGCTGTGTACGAAGTGGATCTGATCCGGCAGGAACGGTGCCAGGCCAAACTCTTCGCTAACCGCAGCTTCGGTTGCTTTAATTCCCGCCCAGATCGCCTCTACGGTACTTTTCAGAGTCGAGAATTGACGCTCGCCGTCGCCCATTACGCGTTCCCAGTCCCACTGGTCTACATAGACCGAGTGCAACGGAGAAAGACGGTCTTCATCGGGGCGAAGGGCTTTCATGTGCGTGTACAGCCCTTCGCCCACGCTGAAGTCGTGTTGCCCTAACGTCTGACGTTTCCACTTCGCCAGTGAATGAACCACTTCGAACTGGGCATCAGGCAGAGCTTTCACTTTTACCTGTACCGCTTTTTCACAGCCCGACAAGTTATCCTGCGTGCCATCCCCCACACGACTAAGGATTGGCGCCTGGACTTCAATCAGCCCTAAGCGTTCTTCCAGTTGACGAGAAAAGTGAGATTTCACGAAGCTAATTTGACGTTGTTTGGCAATGTAAGCGGTTTTCATTTTTTATACTCCTGCGTCCTGTTGCGTATGATTAAGCAACAAAAACCAGTACACATGCAATAATCATTCAATAAAAAGCCTTACTCACTTTTGATTCATTAAAAAAGAAGACTAAAATAGAATGAATCATCAATATGAATAAGAAAATCCTATGGAAAATTATCTGATCGACAATCTGGACCGTGGCATCCTGGAAGCATTAATGGGCAATGCGCGCACCGCTTACGCTGAACTGGCGAAACAATTTGGCGTCAGCCCGGGGACGATTCACGTTCGTGTAGAGAAAATGAAGCAGGCGGGGATCATTACCGGTGCGCGTATCGACGTCAGCCCGAAGCAGCTTGGTTATGACGTAGGCTGCTTTATCGGCATTATATTAAAGAGCGCCAAAGACTACCCTTCCGCGCTGGCAAAGCTGGAAAGCCTTGATGAAGTTACTGAAGCCTATTACACAACCGGCCACTACAGCATCTTTATAAAAGTGATGTGCCGTTCGATCGATGCTCTCCAGCATGTACTTATCAACAAGATCCAAACAATTGATGAAATTCAGTCCACCGAAACACTGATCGTCCTGCAAAACCCGATCATGCGTACCATCAAGCCATGATCAGCTTTTTTAATCCCATACTTTTCCACAGGTAGATCCCAGCGCGTTCACAGCGTACAATACGCCACTCTTAATAAAGGTGGCGGTTTATGGCAGATATCACTCTTATCAGCGGCAGCACCCTGGGCGGTGCCGAATATGTAGCAGAACACCTGGCAGAAAAGCTGGAAGAGGCGGGTTTTACCACCGAAACGCTGCATGGTCCGTTGTTAGAAGATTTATCTGCCTCCGGGATCTGGCTGGTTATCAGTTCTACCCACGGCGCCGGAGACATTCCGGACAACCTTTCTCCTTTCTATGAAGCGTTGCTGGAACAAAAACCCGATCTTTCTGCGGTACGCTTTGGCGCAATCGGTATTGGCAGTCGTGAATACGACACTTTTTGTGGTGCGATCGATAAACTCGAGGCAGAACTCAAAAATTCCGGTGCGAAACAGATGGGCGAAACACTGAAGATCAACATCCTTGATCACGACATTCCGGAAGATCCGGCAGAAGAATGGCTGGGATCGTGGATTAATTTACTCAAATAAGTATACAGATCGTGCGATCTACTGTGGATAACTCTGTCAGGAAGCTTGGATCAACTGGTAGTTATCCAAAGAACAACTGTTGTTCAGTTTTTGAGTTGTGCATAACCCCTCATTCTGATCCCAGCTTATACGGTCCAGGATCACCGATCATTCACAGTTAATGATCCTTTCCAGGTTGTTGATCTTAAAAGTCGGATCCTTGTTATCCACAGGGCAGAGCGATCCTAATAAGAGATCACAATAGAACAGATCTCTAAATAAAAAGATCTTCTTTTTAATACCCAGGATCCCAGGTCTTTCTCAAGCAGGCAAAGTTGAGTAGAATCCACGGCCCGGGCTTCAATCCATTTTCATACCGCGTTATGCGAGGCAATCACCATGTTTTATCCGGATCCTTTTGACGTCATCATCATTGGCGGGGGTCATGCAGGCACCGAGGCCGCGATGGCTGCGGCGCGTATGGGTCAACAGACTCTGCTTTTGACACACAATATCGACACTCTGGGACAGATGAGCTGCAACCCGGCAATCGGCGGTATTGGGAAGGGACATCTGGTAAAAGAAGTGGATGCACTCGGCGGTCTGATGGCAAAAGCGATCGACCAGGCGGGTATCCAGTTTAGGATACTAAACGCCAGCAAAGGATCGGCGGTTCGTGCAACCCGAGCACAGGCGGATCGTGTGCTGTACCGTCAGGCGGTACGCACTGCACTTGAGAATCAACCAAACCTGATGATCTTCCAGCAGGCGGTTGAGGATCTTATTGTCGAAAATGATCGCGTGGTCGGTGCTGTCACCCAAATGGGGTTGAAATTCCGTGCTAAGGCTGTCGTGCTCACTGTAGGCACTTTCCTTGACGGCAAGATTCATATCGGTCTGGATAATTACAGCGGTGGTCGTGCTGGAGATCCGCCTTCCATTCCGCTTTCTCGCCGTTTGCGCGAACTTCCACTGCGCGTTGGTCGTCTGAAAACAGGGACGCCGCCGCGTATTGACGCCCGCACCATCAATTTCAGTGTGCTGGCGCAACAGCATGGCGATAACCCAATGCCGGTGTTCTCGTTTATGGGCAACGCAGCGCAGCATCCACAGCAGGTGCCGTGCTATATCACCCATACCAACGAGAAAACTCATGACGTGATCCGCAGTAACCTCGATCGTAGTCCAATGTATGCCGGAGTGATTGAAGGTGTTGGCCCACGCTACTGTCCGTCGATCGAAGACAAAGTCATGCGCTTCGCCGACAGAAATCAGCATCAGATCTTCCTTGAACCGGAAGGGCTGACGTCTAACGAAATTTATCCGAACGGCATCTCCACCAGCCTGCCGTTCGATGTGCAGATGCAAATCGTCCGCTCCATGCAGGGGATGGAAAATGCGAAGATCGTGCGTCCAGGTTATGCCATTGAGTATGACTTCTTCGATCCTCGCGACCTGAAACCGACGCTGGAGAGCAAGTTTATCCAGGGGTTGTTCTTTGCTGGTCAGATTAACGGCACTACCGGTTACGAAGAAGCTGCAGCGCAAGGTTTGCTGGCCGGTCTTAACGCCGCTCGACTGTCTGCCGACAAAGAAGGCTGGGCGCCTGCACGTTCCCAGGCTTACCTTGGCGTACTGGTCGATGACCTGTGCACTTTAGGAACCAAAGAACCGTACCGTATGTTTACCTCACGCGCAGAATATCGACTGATGCTGCGTGAAGATAACGCAGACCTGCGTCTGACTGAAATTGGTCGTGAGCTGGGGCTGGTTGATGATGAACGTTGGGCGCGCTTTAACGAGAAGCTTGAGAACATCGAGCGTGAGCGCCAGCGTCTGAAATCGACCTGGGTAACGCCGTCAGCGGACGTTGCAGCCGAAGTGAATGCTCACCTGACTGCGCCGCTTTCCCGTGAAGCCAGTGGTGAAGATCTGCTGCGTCGTCCGGAAATGACTTATGAAAAATTAACCACGCTGACGCCGTTTGCCCCTGCGTTGACAGACGAACAGGCGGCGGAACAGGTTGAGATTCAGGTTAAATACGAAGGTTATATTGCGCGCCAGCAAGATGAGATCGAAAAGCAGCTGCGTAACGAGAATACCTTGCTGCCTGCGACGCTGGATTACCGCCAGGTATCCGGTCTTTCTAACGAAGTGATCGCCAAACTCAACGATCACAAACCGGCCTCTATCGGTCAGGCTTCGCGTATTTCTGGCGTCACGCCTGCGGCTATCTCCATTCTGCTGGTATGGCTGAAAAAACAAGGTATGCTGCGTCGTAGCGCATAACGCATTAAAAATGCCTGGTAAGCACCTGCTTACCAGGCAACGCATCAAGAACAGGTAATCACCGTGCTCAACAAACTCTCCTCACTGCTGAAAGACGCAGGAATTTCGCTTACCGATCACCAGAAAAATCAGCTTATTGCCTACGTAAATATGCTGCACAAATGGAACAAGGCGTACAACCTGACTTCGGTGCGCGATCCTAATGAGATGCTGGTACGCCATATTCTGGACAGCATTGTCGTCGCACCTTATCTGCAAGGTGAACGTTTTATTGATGTCGGCACCGGCCCGGGTCTGCCCGGCATTCCTCTATCTATCGTACGCCCTGACGCCCACTTCACACTACTGGATAGCCTCGGTAAACGCGTGCGTTTCCTGCGCCAGGTTCAACATGAATTGAAACTTGAGAACATTGAGCCGGTACAGAGTAGGGTAGAGGAGTTTCCGTCAGAGCCACCGTTTGATGGTGTAATTAGCCGTGCTTTTGCCTCTCTGAACGATATGGTGAGCTGGTGTCATCATCTTCCTGGCGAGCAAGGCCGTTTCTATGCGCTGAAAGGACAAATGCCGGAAGATGAAATAGCCCTATTGCCCGCAGAATATCAGGTTGAATCAGTGGTTAAACTTCAGGTTCCTGCTCTGGATGGCGAACGCCATTTGGTTGTGATTAAAGCAAATAAAATTTAATTTTTATCAAAAAAATCATAAAAAATTTATCGGTTTGACTGTTAACAACGACCAGGTTTTTTACTGATATAACTGGTTACATTTAACGCCACGTTTACCATTTCGCATCAATGAACTAACGTGGCTTTTTTGGGTAAGCAGAAAATAAGTCATCGGTGAAAATATCAGTCTGCTAAAAATCGGCGCTAAGAACCATAATTTGCTGTTAAAATTTTATTAAGAATGTCAATGTCTGGTTTTTGTTATGTAAATGCTATTTATGAAAACAGTATCTGTTTTTAGACTGAAATATCAGAAACTTGCAATGGCATCATTTGCCAAGTAAATAAATATGCTGTGCGCGAACATGCTCGATCTGTGATCTGAAGCACGCTTTACCACCAGTGTTTACGCGTTATTTACAGTTTTTCATGATCTGGCATGGTTAGCAGAAAAGTCGCAATTGTATGCACTGGAAAAATATTTAAACATTTATTCACCTTTTGGCTACTTATTGTTTGAAATCACGGGGGCGCACCGTATAATTTGACCGCTTTTTGATGCTTGACTCTAAGCCTTAAAGAAAGTTTTATACGACACGCGGCATACCTCGAAGGGAGCAGGAGTGAAAAACGTGATGTCTGTGTCGCTCGTGAGTCGAAACGTTGCTCGGAAGCTTCTGCTCGTTCAGTTACTGGTGGTGATAGCAAGTGGATTGCTGTTCAGCCTCAAAGACCCCTTCTGGGGCGTCTCTGCATTAAGCGGAGGCCTGGCAGTCTTTCTGCCTAACGTTTTGTTTATGATATTTGCCTGGCGTCACCAGGCGCATACACCAGCGAAAGGCCGGGTGGCCTGGACATTCGCATTTGGCGAAGCTTTCAAAGTTCTGGCGATGTTGGTGTTACTGGTGGTGGCGTTGGCGGTTTTAAAGGCGGTATTCTTGCCGCTGATCGTTACGTGGGTTTTGGTGCTGGTGGTTCAGATACTGGCACCGGCTGTAATTAACAACAAAGGGTAAAAGGCATCATGGCTTCAGAAAATATGACGCCGCAGGATTACATAGGACACCACCTGAATAACCTTCAGCTGGACCTGCGTACATTCTCGCTGGTGGATCCACAAAACCCCCCAGCCACCTTCTGGACAATCAATATTGACTCCATGTTCTTCTCGGTGGTGCTGGGTCTGTTGTTCCTGCTTATGTTCCGTAGCGTCGCCAAAAAGGCGACCAGCGGCGTACCAGGTAAGTTTCAGACCGCGATTGAGCTGGTAATCGGCTTTGTTAATGGTAGCGTGAAAGACATGTACCATGGCAAAAGCAAGCTGATTGCACCGCTGGCCCTGACGATCTTCGTTTGGGTATTCCTGATGAACCTGATGGACTTACTGCCTATCGATCTGCTGCCATATATCGCAGAACACTGGATCGGTTTGCCGGCACTGCGTGTAGTTCCGTCTGCTGACGTGAACGTGACGCTGTCTATGGCACTGGGCGTATTTATCCTGATTCTGTTCTACAGCATCAAAATGAAAGGCATCGGCGGCTTCACGAAAGAGTTGACGCTGCAGCCGTTCAATCACTGGGCGTTCATTCCTGTCAACTTAATCCTTGAAGGGGTAAGCCTGCTGTCCAAACCAGTTTCACTCGGTTTGCGACTGTTCGGTAACATGTATGCCGGTGAGCTGATTTTCATTCTGATTGCTGGTCTGTTGCCGTGGTGGTCACAGTGGATCCTGAATGTGCCGTGGGCCATTTTCCACATCCTGATCATTACGCTGCAAGCCTTCATCTTCATGGTTCTGACGATCGTCTATCTGTCGATGGCGTCTGAAGAACATTAATTTACCAACACTACTACGTTTTAACTGAAACAAACTGGAGACTGTCATGGAAAACCTGAATATGGATCTGCTGTACATGGCTGCCGCTGTGATGATGGGTCTGGCGGCAATCGGTGCTGCGATCGGTATCGGCATCCTCGGGGGTAAATTCCTGGAAGGCGCAGCGCGTCAACCTGATCTGATTCCTCTGCTGCGTACTCAGTTCTTTATCGTTATGGGTCTGGTGGATGCTATCCCGATGATCGCTGTAGGTCTGGGTCTGTACGTGATGTTCGCTGTCGCGTAGTAAGCGTTGCTTTTATTTAAAGAGCAATATCAGAACGTTAACTAAATAGAGGCATTGTGCTGTGAATCTTAACGCAACAATCCTCGGCCAGGCCATCGCGTTTGTCCTGTTCGTTCTGTTCTGCATGAAGTACGTATGGCCGCCATTAATGGCTGCCATCGAAAAACGTCAAAAAGAAATTGCTGACGGTCTTGCTTCCGCAGAACGAGCACACAAGGACCTTGACCTTGCAAAGGCCAGCGCGACCGACCAGCTGAAAAAAGCGAAAGCGGAAGCCCAGGTAATCATCGAGCAGGCGAACAAACGCCGCTCGCAGATTCTGGACGAAGCGAAAGCTGAGGCAGAACAGGAACGTACTAAAATCGTGGCTCAGGCGCAGGCGGAAATTGAAGCCGAGCGTAAACGTGCCCGTGAAGAGCTGCGTAAGCAAGTTGCTATCCTGGCTGTTGCTGGCGCCGAGAAGATCATCGAACGTTCCGTGGATGAAGCTGCTAACAGCGACATCGTGGATAAACTTGTCGCTGAACTGTAAGGAGGGAGGGGCTGATGTCTGAATTTATTACGGTAGCTCGCCCCTACGCCAAAGCAGCTTTTGACTTTGCCGTCGAACACCAAAGTGTAGAACGCTGGCAGGACATGCTGGCGTTTGCCGCCGAGGTAACCAAAAACGAACAGATGGCAGAGCTTCTCTCTGGCGCACTGGCGCCAGAAACGCTCGCCGAGTCGTTTATCGCAGTTTGTGGTGAGCAACTGGACGAAAACGGTCAGAACCTGATTCGGGTTATGGCTGAGAATGGTCGTCTTAACGCGCTCCCGGATGTTCTGGAGCAGTTTATTCACCTGCGTGCCGTGAGTGAGGCTACCGCTGAGGTAGACGTCATTTCCGCTGCCGCACTGAGTGAACAACAGCTCGCGAAAATTTCTGCTGCGATGGAAAAACGTCTGTCACGCAAAGTTAAGCTGAATTGCAAAATCGATAAGTCTGTAATGGCAGGCGTTATCATCCGAGCGGGTGATATGGTCATTGATGGCAGCGTACGCGGTCGTCTTGAGCGCCTTGCAGACGTCTTGCAGTCTTAAGGGGACTGGAGCATGCAACTGAATTCCACCGAAATCAGCGAACTGATCAAGCAGCGCATTGCTCAGTTCAATGTTGTGAGTGAAGCTCACAACGAAGGTACTATTGTTTCTGTAAGTGACGGTGTTATCCGCATCCACGGCTTGGCCGATTGTATGCAGGGTGAAATGATCTCCCTGCCGGGTAACCGTTACGCTATCGCACTGAACCTCGAGCGCGACTCTGTAGGTGCGGTAGTTATGGGTCCGTACGCTGACCTTGCCGAAGGCATGAAAGTTAAGTGTACTGGTCGTATCCTGGAAGTTCCGGTTGGCCGTGGCCTGCTGGGTCGTGTGGTTAACACCCTGGGTGCGCCAATCGACGGTAAAGGTCCGCTGGATCACGACGGCTTCTCTGCTGTAGAAGCAATCGCTCCGGGCGTTATCGAACGTCAGTCCGTAGATCAGCCTGTACAGACTGGTTATAAAGCCGTTGACTCCATGATTCCAATCGGTCGTGGTCAGCGTGAATTGATCATCGGTGACCGTCAGACCGGTAAAACCGCATTGGCTATTGATGCCATCATCAACCAGCGCGATTCCGGTATCAAATGTATCTATGTCGCTATCGGCCAGAAAGCGTCCACCATTTCTAACGTGGTACGTAAACTGGAAGAGCACGGCGCACTGGCTAACACCATTGTTGTGGTAGCAACCGCGTCTGAATCCGCAGCACTGCAATACCTGGCACCGTATGCCGGTTGTGCAATGGGCGAATACTTCCGTGACCGTGGCGAAGATGCGCTGATCATTTACGATGACCTGTCTAAACAGGCTGTTGCTTACCGTCAGATCTCCCTGCTGCTCCGTCGTCCGCCAGGACGTGAAGCATTCCCGGGTGACGTATTCTACCTCCACTCTCGTCTGCTGGAGCGTGCTGCGCGTGTTAACGCCGAATACGTTGAAGCCTTCACCAAAGGTGAAGTGAAAGGGAAAACCGGTTCTCTGACCGCGCTGCCGATTATAGAAACTCAGGCGGGTGACGTTTCTGCGTTCGTTCCGACCAACGTAATCTCCATTACCGATGGTCAGATCTTCCTGGAAACCAACCTGTTCAACGCCGGTATTCGTCCTGCGGTTAACCCGGGTATTTCCGTATCCCGTGTTGGTGGTGCAGCACAGACCAAGATCATGAAAAAACTGTCCGGTGGTATCCGTACCGCTCTGGCACAGTATCGTGAACTGGCAGCGTTCTCTCAGTTTGCATCCGACCTTGACGATGCAACACGTAAGCAGCTTGACCACGGTCAGAAAGTGACCGAACTGCTGAAACAGAAACAGTATGCGCCGATGTCCGTAGCGCAACAGTCTCTGGTTCTGTTCGCAGCAGAACGTGGTTACCTGGCGGATGTTGAACTGTCGAAAATCGGCAGCTTCGAAGCCGCTCTGCTGGCTTACGTCGACCGTGATCACGCTCCGTTGATGCAAGAGATCAACCAGACCGGTGGCTACAACGACGAAATCGAAGGCAAGCTGAAAGGCATCCTCGATTCCTTCAAAGCAACCCAATCCTGGTAACGTCTGGCGGCTTGCCTTAGGGCAGGCCGCAAGGCATTGAGGAGAAGCTCATGGCCGGCGCAAAAGAGATACGTAGTAAGATCGCAAGCGTCCAGAACACGCAAAAGATCACTAAAGCGATGGAGATGGTCGCCGCTTCCAAAATGCGTAAATCGCAGGATCGCATGGCGGCCAGCCGTCCCTATGCAGAAACCATGCGCAAAGTGATTGGTCACCTTGCACACGGTAATCTGGAATATAAGCACCCATACCTGGAAGACCGCGACGTTAAACGCGTGGGCTACCTGGTGGTGTCGACCGACCGTGGTTTGTGCGGTGGTTTGAACATTAACCTGTTCAAAAAACTGCTGGCGGAAATGAAGACCTGGACCGACAAAGGCGTTCAATGCGACCTCGCAATGATCGGCTCGAAAGGCGTGTCGTTCTTCAACTCCGTGGGCGGCAATGTTGTTGCCCAGGTCACCGGCATGGGGGATAACCCTTCCCTGTCCGAACTGATCGGTCCGGTAAAAGTGATGTTGCAGGCCTACGACGAAGGCCGTCTGGACAAGCTTTACATTGTCAGCAACAAATTTATTAACACCATGTCTCAGGTTCCGACCATCAGCCAGCTGCTGCCGTTACCGGCATCAGATGATGATGATCTGAAACATAAATCCTGGGATTACCTGTACGAACCCGATCCGAAGGCGTTGCTGGATACCCTGCTGCGTCGTTATGTCGAATCTCAGGTTTATCAGGGCGTGGTTGAAAACCTGGCCAGCGAGCAGGCCGCCCGTATGGTGGCGATGAAAGCCGCGACCGACAATGGCGGCAGCCTGATTAAAGAGCTGCAGTTGGTATACAACAAAGCTCGTCAGGCCAGCATTACTCAGGAACTCACCGAGATCGTCTCGGGGGCCGCCGCGGTTTAAACAGGTTATTTCGTAGAGGATTTAAGATGGCTACTGGAAAGATTGTCCAGGTAATCGGCGCCGTAGTTGACGTCGAATTCCCTCAGGATGCCGTACCGCGCGTGTACGATGCTCTTGAGGTGCAAAATGGTAATGAGCGTCTGGTGCTGGAAGTTCAGCAGCAGCTCGGCGGCGGTATCGTGCGTACCATCGCAATGGGTTCCTCCGACGGTCTGCGTCGCGGTCTGGATGTAAAAGACCTCGAACACCCGATCGAAGTCCCGGTAGGTAAAGCGACTCTGGGTCGTATCATGAACGTACTGGGCGAACCAGTCGACATGAAAGGCGAGATCGGTGAAGAAGAGCGTTGGGCGATTCACCGCGCAGCACCTTCCTACGAAGAGCTGTCAAACTCTCAGGAACTGCTGGAAACCGGTATCAAAGTTATCGACCTGATGTGTCCGTTCGCTAAGGGCGGTAAAGTTGGTCTGTTCGGTGGTGCGGGTGTAGGTAAAACCGTAAACATGATGGAGCTGATTCGTAACATCGCGATCGAGCACTCCGGTTACTCTGTGTTTGCGGGCGTAGGTGAACGTACTCGTGAGGGTAACGACTTCTACCACGAAATGACCGACTCCAACGTTATCGACAAAGTATCCCTGGTGTATGGCCAGATGAACGAGCCGCCGGGAAACCGTCTGCGCGTTGCTCTGACCGGCCTGACCATGGCTGAGAAATTCCGTGACGAAGGTCGTGACGTTCTGCTGTTTGTTGACAACATCTATCGTTACACCCTGGCCGGTACGGAAGTATCCGCACTGCTGGGTCGTATGCCTTCAGCGGTAGGTTATCAGCCGACCCTGGCGGAAGAGATGGGTGTTCTGCAGGAACGTATCACCTCCACCAAAACCGGTTCTATCACCTCCGTTCAGGCGGTATACGTACCTGCGGATGACTTGACTGACCCATCCCCAGCAACCACCTTTGCTCACCTTGACGCAACCGTGGTACTGAGCCGTCAGATCGCATCTCTGGGTATCTACCCGGCCGTTGACCCGCTGGACTCCACCAGCCGTCAGCTAGATCCGCTGGTAGTTGGTCAGGAACACTACGACACCGCTCGTGGCGTTCAGTCCATCCTGCAACGTTATCAGGAACTGAAAGACATCATCGCCATCCTGGGTATGGATGAACTGTCTGAAGAAGACAAACTGGTGGTAGCGCGCGCTCGTAAGATCCAGCGTTTCCTGTCCCAGCCGTTCTTCGTGGCAGAAGTATTCACCGGTTCTCCGGGTAAATACGTCTCCCTGAAAGACACCATCCGTGGCTTTAAAGGCATCATGGAAGGCGAATACGATCACCTGCCGGAGCAGGCGTTCTACATGGTCGGTTCCATCGAAGAAGCAGTGGAAAAAGCCAAAAAACTTTAACGCCTTAATCGGAGGGTGATATGGCAATGACTTACCACCTGGACGTCGTCAGCGCAGAGCAACAAATGTTCTCTGGTCTGGTCGAGAAAATCCAGGTAACGGGTAGCGAAGGTGAACTGGGGATCTACCCTGGCCACGCACCGCTGCTCACCGCCATTAAGCCTGGTATGATTCGCATCGTGAAACAGCACGGTCACGAAGAGTTTATCTATCTGTCTGGCGGCATTCTTGAAGTGCAGCCTGGCAACGTGACCGTTCTGGCCGACACCGCAATTCGCGGCCAGGATCTCGACGAAGCGCGAGCCATGGAAGCGAAACGTAAGGCTGAAGAGCACATTAGCAGCTCTCACGGCGACGTAGATTACGCTCAGGCGTCTGCGGAACTGGCCAAAGCGATCGCGCAGCTGCGCGTTATCGAGTTGACCAAAAAAGCGATGTAACACCGGCTTGAAAAGCACAAAGCCAGTCTGGAAACAGGCTGGCTTTTTTATTGCGTGCGCTGCGCATATTTTCATCTGGATAGCAGTACAGCAGGATTTGTGCTGTGGTCATTCATGTTCCGCGATTAACTCTTCTTATATAAACCAGCGAAATTCTTTGCTTGTTTTCTCGTTTATTCATTGATCGAAATAAGAGCAAAAACATCATGCTGACGCTTAAATGAAGGTGCTATCTTACTTTTATGCAGACAAAAGGCGCGCCAATGGTCGAAAATGATGTTTTCGTCAGTGGGGATAATCCTTTATTGCGCAATTTATCCTCTGTCCATTTCACGATGAAAAAAATGTAGTTTTTTCAATGTGAAGCGGTTTAAATTCGTTCTCAAATTACAGTCAGGACGCGTATGTTGAATAATGCTATGAGCGTAGTGATCCTTGCAGCAGGCAAAGGCACTCGCATGTATTCTGATATTCCAAAAGTGCTGCATACCCTTGCCGGGAAAGCGATGGTTCAGCATGTCATTGATGCTGCGAATGAATTAGGCGCAGCACACGTTCACCTGGTTTACGGTCACGGTGGCGATCTGCTTAAACAGTCGCTGAAAGATGACAACCTGAACTGGGTGCTTCAGGCCGAGCAACTGGGCACCGGTCATGCAATGCAGCAGGCTGCACCTTTCTTTGCCGATGATGAAGACATTTTAATGCTCTACGGCGATGTGCCGCTGATCTCGGTCGAAACACTCCAGCGTCTGCGTGATGCAAAACCGCAGGGTGGGATTGGTCTGCTGACAGTGAAACTGGATGATCCAACCGGTTATGGTCGCATTACCCGTGAGAATGGCAAAGTTACCGGCATTGTTGAGCATAAAGATGCTACCGATGAGCAGCGTCAAATCCAGGAGATCAACACCGGTATTCTGATCGCCAACGGTGCAGATATGAAACGCTGGCTGGCGAAGCTGACCAATAATAATGCTCAGGGCGAGTACTACATCACCGACATTATTGCCCTGGCGTATCAGGAAGGACGTGAAATCGTCGCTGTACATCCGCAGCGTTTAAGCGAAGTCGAAGGTGTAAATAACCGTCTGCAACTCTCCCGTCTGGAGCGCGTTTATCAGTCCGAACAGGCAGAAAAATTGCTGCTGGCGGGAGTTATGCTGCGCGATCCGGCTCGTTTTGATCTGCGCGGTACGCTTACTCACGGGCGCGATGTTGAAATTGATACTAACGTTATCATCGAGGGTAATGTTACTCTCGGCAATCGCGTGAAAATTGGCACTGGTTGCGTGATTAAAAACAGCGTGATTGGCGATGATTGCGAAATCAGCCCATATACAGTCGTGGAAGATGCGAATCTGGCGGCGGCCTGTACCATTGGCCCGTTTGCCCGTCTGCGTCCTGGTGCAGAGCTGCTGGAAGGTGCGCACGTCGGTAACTTCGTTGAGATGAAAAAAGCGCGTCTGGGTAAAGGCTCGAAAGCCGGTCATCTGACTTACCTGGGCGATGCGGAAATCGGCGATAACGTTAACATCGGCGCGGGAACTATTACCTGCAACTACGACGGTGCGAATAAATTTAAAACCATTATTGGCGACGATGTATTTGTCGGTTCTGACACCCAACTTGTTGCACCGGTAACGGTTGGTAAAGGCGCAACCATTGCTGCGGGTACTACCGTAACGCGCAATGTTGGTGAAAATGCCCTGGCAATCAGCCGTGTGCCGCAGTCACAAAAAGAAGGCTGGCGTCGTCCGGTTAAGAAAAAGTAATTCTGGCTGGGTAATCCGGCCACCAGGGATGAGGAGATAACATAATCTCCCGCCCAATATGTTGTACTTATAAAAATAACCCCACTCTCTACAAGGCTCGGGGCGCCCGAAAAATCGGGTATACAGGTTGACCGACAACGATATCAATCGGAATTAAAAACTATGTGTGGAATTGTTGGCGCGATCGCGCAACGTGATGTAGCTGAAATCCTTCTTGAAGGCTTACGTCGTCTGGAATACCGTGGTTATGACTCTGCCGGTTTGGCAGTCGTCGATGCAAACGGAAATATGACCCGCTTGCGTCGTCTCGGTAAAGTACAGATGCTGGCCCAGGCAGCGGAAGAACATCCTCTGCATGGTGGCACCGGTATTGCTCACACCCGCTGGGCGACTCACGGAGAACCTTCAGAAGCGAATGCGCATCCGCATGTTTCTGAACACATTGTGGTGGTGCATAACGGCATCATCGAAAACCATGAACCGCTGCGCGAAGAGTTAAAAGCGCGTGGCTATACCTTCGTTTCTGAAACCGACACAGAAGTGATTGCTCACCTGGTGAACTGGGAACTGAAACAGGGCGGCACTCTGCGTGAGGCCGTTCTGCGCGCTATCCCGCAACTGCGGGGCGCTTACGGTACGGTTATCATGGACACCCGCAACCCGGATACTTTGCTGGCGGCTCGTTCCGGTAGCCCGCTGGTTATCGGCCTCGGTATGGGCGAAAACTTTATCGCTTCTGACCAGTTGGCACTATTGCCGGTGACCCGCCGTTTTATCTTCCTTGAAGAGGGCGATATTGCGGAAATCACTCGCCGTTCGGTAAACATCTTCGATAAATCTGGCGCGGAAGTAAAACGTCAGGATATCGAATCCAATCTGCAATATGACGCGGGCGATAAAGGTATTTACCGCCACTACATGCAGAAAGAGATCTACGAACAGCCTAACGCGATCAAAAACACTCTCGCCGGACGTATTAACCACGGTCAGGTTGATCTAAGCGAGCTGGGCCCGAATGCCGATGAACTGCTGTCGAAGGTTGAGCATATTCAGATCCTCGCCTGTGGCACTTCTTACAATTCTGGTATGGTTTCCCGCTACTGGTTTGAATCGCTGGCAGGCATTCCGTGCGACGTCGAAATCGCCTCTGAATTCCGCTATCGCAAATCAGCCGTGCGTCGTAACAGTCTGATGATCACTCTGTCGCAGTCCGGTGAAACGGCAGATACCCTGGCTGGCCTGCGTCTGTCGAAAGAGCTGGGTTACCTTGGTTCGCTGGCAATCTGTAACGTTCCTGGTTCTTCTCTGGTGCGTGAATCCGATCTGGCGCTGATGACCAATGCCGGTACTGAAATTGGCGTGGCATCTACCAAAGCCTTTACCACTCAGCTAACTGTGCTGTTGATGCTGGTGGCAAAATTGTCTCGACTGAAAGGTCTGGATGCCTCCATTGAACATGACATCGTGCATGGTCTGCAGGCGCTGCCGAGTCGTATTGAGCAGATGCTGTCTCAGGACAAACGTATTGAAGCTCTGGCAGAAGATTTCTCTGACAAACATCACGCACTGTTCCTGGGCCGTGGCGATCAGTATCCCATCGCGCTGGAAGGCGCATTGAAGCTGAAAGAGATCTCTTATATTCACGCTGAAGCCTACGCTGCGGGTGAACTGAAACACGGTCCGCTGGCGTTGATTGACGCCGATATGCCGGTTATCGTCGTCGCGCCGAATAACGAACTGTTGGAAAAACTGAAATCCAACATTGAAGAAGTTCGCGCGCGTGGCGGTCAGTTGTACGTCTTTGCCGATCAGGACGCAGGTTTTGTAAGTAGCGATAATATGCACATCATCGAGATGCCGCATGTGGAAGAAGTGATTGCCCCAATCTTCTACACCGTTCCGCTGCAACTGCTGGCGTACCATGTCGCGCTGATCAAAGGCACCGATGTTGACCAGCCGCGTAACCTGGCGAAATCGGTTACGGTTGAGTAATTCTAACCGTTAAGTAAGTAAGGGCTGCCAGCGGGTGGCCCTTTTTCATATTTATTTCCAATAAATTTTCCATTTAGATAACTAAATAAATATATTCTGAATTTTTACCAATGTCCGTTTACGAACTTGATTTACTATTATTTGAATAATATTTATATAATAAATTTATATTCTCCGATTGATTTATAGATATTAATTTAGCTAAACCTGTGTCATTGATGTAATATGTTTGCGAATCATAAATACACTTATTAATATAAGTGATGGTTCGGGTTGAAGGATATATTATATCAATGGAGTTTTTATGAAACGTAATATTATTGGTGGTGCATTCACGCTGGCATCTTTAATGCTGGCCGGACATGCACTCGCAGAGGATGGTGTTGTTCACTTTGTTGGTGAAATTGTTGACAGTAGTTGTGAAGTTACCTCCGATACAGCGGATCAAACTGTTCCTCTTGGAAAAGTCAGTAAAAATGCATTTTCAGGCGTAGGTAGCATGGCATCGCCACAGCAGTTTAGTATTAAACTGGAGAAATGCCCGGCAACGTACACTCAGGCTGCGGTTCGTTTTGATGGTACAGAAGCACCTGGCGGCGATGGCGATCTGAAAGTGGGTACTCCGACTACAGCTGCCGATCCGGGTGATTATACCGGCACCGGGGCAGCGATTGTGGCCACTGGTGTTGGTATCCGTATCTTTAACCAGGCTGACAACTCTCAGGTCAAACTTTATAACGACTCAGCTTATACCACTATCGATGGTAACGGCACTGCGGAAATGAAATTTATTGCACGCTATGTTGCAACAAATGCAGTCGTAACGGCGGGTACAGCGAACGCCGATTCACAATTTACTATCGAATATAAGAAATAATTTATCAGAGCCTTTTTATTCAGTTGGCTTTGGCCAGGGAGTTATTATGTCCAGAAAAAGTTGTTTAATCAGGCTCTTTAAAACAACCCTTTGGTACAAATTATTTATCGCGATTATGTTAAGCCTTTTTTTAGGCCAGCCAGCATTAACCTATGCAGGCGTTGTCATTGGCGGTACGCGGGTTGTTTACATAAGTAATAATGCAGATAAATCTATTTCTGTATTCAGCAAGGAAGAGAAGATCCCTTATCTCATCCAGTCATGGGTGGATCCGTTTAATAAAGATGATAAAAGTAAAGCGCCCTTTACTGTTATACCTCCTGTATCCCGACTTGAACCCGGACAAGAAAAAGTATTACGTATTCTTCACACGAAGGGAATGTCATTACCCGACGACCGTGAATCCGTCTTCTGGCTGAATATCAAAAATATTCCGCCTGCAGCAACCAATAAAGCGGCTAACTCTTTGGAAATTGCTGTTAAAACGCGTATCAAGCTGTTCTGGCGACCAGCAACTATTCGACTTATTCCTGAAGATGCAGCGCCTAAGGTTAAGTGGCGCCGTGAAGGCAAAAATCTGATTGCTGAAAATCCAAACCCGATTCATATCAGTGTGATGGATGTCATTGTTGATGGCCATGATGTGCCTCTCAATATGATCCGTCCTTTCGAAACGCTCTCTTTACCGTTGCCTGCCAATTCTGCAGGTAACCAAATGACCTGGCGATTCATAAATGATTATGGCGCGATAAGCGAACCGCTAAAAAACGCACTGTAAGCATGGCATAAGGATAGGCGTATTATGGTTACGACCAGAATAGCGGTTGGCCTGATGGCAGGGACGTGTCTGATATTCTCACATAGTCTGATGGCCCAGGTCAGCGTATTTAACCCGGCGCTACTGGAAATCGACCATCAATCCGGGGTCGACATTCGTCAGTTTAACCGGGCAAATATGATGCCTCCCGGCGTTTATAGCGTTGATATTTTTATCAACGGTAAAATGTTTGAACGTCAGGATGTGACATTTGTTCAGGATAATCCCGATGCTGATTTACACGCCTGCTTTGTCGCTATAAAAAAAACGCTGATCTCCTTTGGCGTAAAAGTTGATGCACTGAAATCGCTCAATGATGTGGATGAAACGGTCTGTATTGATCCTGAGCCACGCATTGAAGGCTCATCCTGGCAACTGGACAGCGATAAACTGCAACTGAATATCTCCATTCCCCAAATCTACATGGACGCGATGGCCTACGATTACATAAGCCCTACGCGTTGGGATGAGGGGATTAATGCGCTCACTATCAACTACGATTTTTCCGGTTCACATACCCTGCGTTCTGATTATGGTTCTCAGGAGACGAATACCAGCTATCTCAACCTGCGCAACGGACTGAATATTGGGCCGTGGCGATTACGCAATTACAGTACTTTAAACACAACCGATGGTCGTGCGGATTACAACTCTATAAGCACCTGGATACAACGTAATATTGCCGCGTTACGAAGCCAGATTATGATCGGCGATACGTGGACGGCGAGCGATATTTTCGACAGCACGCAAATCCGTGGCGCACGTCTTTATACCGATAACGATATGTTGCCTGCCAGCCAGAATGGATTTGCCCCTGTGGTGCGTGGCATTGCCAAGTCCAACGCCACGGTCATCATTCGTCAAAGTGGTTATGTGATTTACCAGTCTGCCGTTCCACTAGGTGCCTTTGAAATTACTGACCTGAACACTGCCAGTTCAGGGGGAGATTTGGACGTAACTATCAAGGAAGAAGATGGTAGCGAACAACGATTCACCCAACCTTACGCCACTTTGGCAATCCTTAAGCGTGAAGGTCAAACAGATGTCGATATCAGTGTGGGTGAATTACGCGATGAAGATGGATTTATGCCAGATGTCATCCAGGCGCAGATCCTTCATGGCCTGCCGCATGGGTTTACGTTGTATGGTGGTTTACAGGCTACCGAGAATTATGGTTCAGCAGCGTTAGGGATGGGTAAAGATCTTGGTTCTCTGGGTGCTATCTCGTTCGATGTGACTCATGCGCGTGCAAAATTTAGTCATGATGATACGGAAACCGGACAGTCCTATCGCTTTCTGTATTCGAAACGTTTTGATGATACGGACACCAGTTTGCGTCTGGTTGGCTATCGTTATTCCACTGAAGGCTACTATACCCTCAACGAATGGGCGTCACGGAGCAACAGTCCTGACGATTTCTGGCAAACCGGTAACCGCCGCAGTCGTGTGGAAGGAACGCTAACGCAGTCGCTGGGAAGAGATTACGGCAACGTATACCTGACATTAAGTCGTCAGCAGTACTGGCATACCGATGATGTCGAGCGATTAATGCAATTTGGCTACAGCAGTAGCTGGAAGCGTCTCTCGTGGAATATCTCCTGGAGTTATTCCAATACCGCTCGTCAGGGGACGAGTAATAATTATGCCAGTGATAACAGCAGTGAGCAGATCTACATGCTCTCTTTATCTGTGCCTTTATCTGGCTGGTGGGGGAATAGTTACGCCACATATTCCGTTTCACAAAATGATAATTCCGGCAGTTCACATCAAGTAGGGATAAGCGGAACAGCCCTGGAAAAAAATAATCTGTCCTGGAATTTAATGCAGTCTTATAACAGCCACGATGATGAAGTTGGCGGGAATATGTCACTGTCTTATGACGGCACCTACGGTTCGTTGAACGGCAGTTATAATTACAGCCAAAATTCCCAGCGACTCAATTACGGTATTAAGGGCGGAATTCTGGCGCACAGCGAAGGGGTAACGTTAAGTCAGGAGTTAGGTGAAACCATCGCTCTGGTTAAAGCACCAGGCGCAGCCGGGCTGGAAATTGATAATATGCGCGGTGCCGCAACGGACTGGCGTGGCTACACGGTCAAGACACAACTAAATCCGTATGATGAAAACCGAGTGGCAATCAGTGATAACTATTTCTCGAAAGCCAATGTCGAGCTTGATAATACCGTCGTGACGATGATTCCGACGCGTGGCGCAGTGGTTAAAGCAGAGTTTGTTACGCATGTGGGTTACCGTGTTTTATTCAGAGTCATGAATGTAAACGGTAAGCCAGCACCATTTGGCGCGATGGCATCAGTACAAAGTACGTCCTCTGCAAACTCAGGGATTGTGGGGGAGCATGGCGAGCTTTATCTCTCGGGGCTTCCTGAAAAGGGACAAGTAACATTATCCTGGGGCGAAAATGCGACCACAAAATGTACCTTCGATTACACTCTCTCATTACCTGCAAGTGAAAGTGGATTAATTGAGCAAGACGTGACATGTCATTAAAAGGATTTTTATGAACAAGAATATTATACGATGGTGGTTGGCGATTCTTATTGTCTCTTTTAGTGGCACAATACTAGCTGCGCCTAAAGGTATCTGTACTCCAGATAATGGGGTTTTCCATAGTACGCTTAATTTTTCAGGCTATCTTATTACAGCGAACCAGAACAGAGTAGGTACGATATTTAACACTACGGTGAGTAATGGTGGCTCTTATCCAGGTCGCTGTCATTGTGATACGGGGCCTTTAGATCGATTCTCCTTTATTTACTACACAGCCAGAATCAATGATGCCTTAAGCTTTGCTGGTGTTCACTCAGGCTTGAATTATTATAATCTTAATCCGAATCTCGATGTGGGTATTGCAATTGATATTCTCGGAGTAGGAATGGTTAATGCACCGTTTGACTATCAGCCTAATAAGCCTTCTAACAGTTATGATTGTGGCCGTATTTCCCCCTTGAATATTTCCAGCGGTGCAAGAGCACAAATTTATTTTTATATCAAAAAAACCTTTGTGGGAAAGTTAATTATTCCTGAAACAAAGATATCTACGTTGTATGGAACCATAAGTCGTGATACGCCGGTTGATTATTCTCAACCGATGGCTGATGTTTACATTCACGGCGATATCACTGCGGCACAAACTTGCGAAATTAATAATTTACAACCGGTTTATTTTGATTTTAAAGAAATACCCGCCGCAGATTTTTCCTCTGTTACCGGGAGTGCGGTAACAACGCATAAAATCACTAAAACCGTCACTATTGAGTGTGAAAACATGGGGTTACTGAATACAGACGATATCACCACATCATTTTATGCTACTGAATCCAGTACGGATAATTCTATGGTTGTAACGTCAAACCCCAACGTGGGGGTAAAAATATACGATAAAAATAATAAGGAAATCAAAGTAAACGGAGGCGAATTGTCGACAGATATGGGCAAAACAACCGTCTATGGAGAGAAAGCTGGCAACGTCACTTTTTCTGCCGCACCTGCAAGTCTCACTGGAGCTCGCCCTGCGCCAGGAACATTTACCGCGACTGCAACCATAACAATTGAGATTGTTCGCTAACCGAACTGACAGCGGTGCTCCTCACACCGTTGTCATTTTACGCATTTTTGGCTGTATATTTTCATCCGACATGACAAAACGATGACATCGCTTTCCTTTTTTTCTTCAAATAAATTAAATACTTAAATAATAATCCTGATTTGTCATAAAACTGTCATAAACCTTACATATAACTGTCACCTGTTTGTCCTATTTTGCTTCTCGTAGCCAACAAACAATGCTTTATGAATCCTCCCAGGAGACATTATGAAAGTTATGCGTACCACCGTCGCAACTGTTGTCGCCGCGACCTTATCGATGAGTGCTTTCTCTGTGTTTGCAGAAGCAAGCCTGACAGGTGCAGGTGCAACCTTCCCTGCGCCGGTGTATGCCAAATGGGCTGACACTTACCAGAAAGAAACCGGTAATAAAGTTAACTACCAGGGTATCGGTTCTTCCGGTGGCGTAAAACAGATTATCGCCAATACCGTTGATTTCGGTGCTTCAGACGCGCCGCTGTCTGACGAAAAACTGGCTCAGGAAGGCCTTTTCCAGTTTCCGACCGTGATTGGCGGCGTGGTGCTGGCGGTTAACCTGCCGGGTCTGAAATCTGGTGAACTGGTGCTGGATGGTAAAACTCTCGGTGACATCTACCTGGGCAAAATCAAAAAGTGGGATGACGAAGCCATCGCTAAACTCAATCCGGGTCTGAAACTGCCTTCACAGAACATTGCCGTAGTGCGCCGCGCAGATGGCTCCGGGACTTCCTTCGTCTTCACCAGCTACCTGGCGAAAGTGAACGAAGAGTGGAAAAACAACGTTGGTACTGGCTCTACCGTAAAATGGCCGATCGGTCTGGGCGGTAAAGGTAACGACGGTATCGCCGCGTTCGTTCAGCGTCTGCCGGGTGCAATTGGTTACGTTGAATATGCTTACGCTAAGCAGAACAACCTGGCGTACACCAAACTGATCTCCGCTGATGGTAAACCGGTTAGTCCGACCGAAGAAAACTTCGCTAATGCAGCAAAAGGTGCAGACTGGAGCAAAACCTTCGCTCAGGATCTGACCAACCAGAAAGGCGAAGATGCATGGCCTATTACCTCTACCACGTTCATACTGATCCACAAAGATCAGAAGAAACCTGAGCAGGGTGTAGAAGTGCTGAAGTTCTTCGACTGGGCATACAAAACCGGGGCTAAACAGGCTAACGACCTTGATTACGCCAGCCTGCCGGAGAGCGTTGTAGAACAGGTTCGCGCTGCGTGGAAGACCAATATTAAAGACAGTAGCGGTAAGCCGCTGTACTAATAAAACACCATGCCGGATAAGGTCTTTACGTCGTATCCGGCATTACAAAATGACTTTGTAAACGCGTTTAACTGAAGAGTAACTTATGGCTGCAACCAAGCCTGCTTTTAACCCACCGGGTAAAAAGGGCGACATAATTTTCAGCGTGCTGGTAAAACTGGCGGCGCTGATTGTGCTATTGATGTTGGGTGGCATTATTGTCTCTCTGATCATCTCCTCCTGGCCGAGCATTCAGAAATTTGGTCTGGCTTTCCTGTGGACCAAAGAGTGGGATGCGCCGAACGATATCTACGGGGCGCTGGTGCCGATCTACGGTACGCTGGTGACCTCGTTTATCGCGCTGCTGATCGCCGTTCCGGTGAGTTTCGGTATCGCCCTGTTCCTGACCGAGCTTGCGCCAGGCTGGCTGAAACGCCCGCTGGGGATCGCCATTGAGCTGCTGGCAGCCATTCCAAGTATCGTTTACGGCATGTGGGGCCTGTTTATCTTCGCGCCGCTGTTTGCCGTTTACTTCCAGGAGCCAGTCGGCAATATCCTGTCGAATATCCCGATTGTCGGCGCGCTGTTCTCCGGACCGGCCTTTGGTATCGGTATCCTCGCGGCAGGCGTGATCCTCGCCATCATGATCATTCCGTACATTGCGGCGGTCATGCGCGATGTGTTCGAACAGACACCTGTGATGATGAAAGAGTCGGCCTACGGTATCGGCTGCACCACCTGGGAAGTTATCTGGCGTATCGTTCTTCCGTTCACCAAAAATGGTGTTATCGGCGGCATTATGCTGGGGCTGGGGCGCGCGCTCGGTGAAACCATGGCGGTGACCTTTATCATCGGTAACACCTATCAGCTCGACAGCGCCTCGCTGTACATGCCGGGCAACAGTATCACCTCTGCGCTGGCGAACGAATTTGCGGAAGCGGAATCTGGCCTGCACGTTGCCGCACTGATGGAACTGGGCCTGATCCTGTTTGTAATTACCTTCATCGTACTGGCCGCATCGAAGTTTATGATTATGCGCCTGGCTAAGAATGAGGGGGCACGCTAATGGCTATGGTTGAAATGCAAACCACTGCGGCGCTGGCGGAATCACGCCGCAAAATGCAGGCGCGTCGCCGCCTCAAAAACCGTATTGCGCTGACGCTCTCAATGGCGACGATGGCCTTCGGCCTGTTCTGGCTGATCTGGATTTTAATGTCCACCATCACTCGCGGAATCGACGGTATGTCGCTGGCGCTGTTCACCGAAATGACGCCGCCGCCAAATACGGAAGGTGGTGGTCTGGCGAACGCCCTGGCGGGTAGCGGCCTGTTAATTTTGTGGGCCACGGTATTCGGTACGCCGCTGGGTATTATGGCGGGGATTTATCTGGCGGAGTATGGCCGTAAATCCTGGCTGGCAGAAGTGATTCGCTTTATTAACGACATTCTGCTCTCCGCTCCGTCGATTGTGGTTGGTCTGTTTGTTTATACCATCGTGGTGGCGCAGATGGAGCACTTCTCCGGCTGGGCGGGCGTAATTGCGCTGGCGCTGTTGCAGGTGCCGATTGTTATCCGTACCACCGAGAACATGCTGAAACTGGTGCCGGACAGCCTGCGTGAAGCGGCTTATGCGCTGGGTACGCCGAAGTGGAAGATGATCTCCGCGATTACGCTGAAAGCGTCGGTGTCCGGGATCATGACCGGTATCCTGCTGGCGATTGCCCGTATTGCCGGTGAAACCGCGCCGCTGCTGTTTACCGCGCTCTCCAACCAGTTCTGGAGCACGGACATGATGCAGCCGATCGCCAACCTGCCGGTGACGATCTTTAAGTTTGCGATGAGCCCATTTGCGGAATGGCAGCAACTGGCCTGGGCCGGGGTATTGATCATCACCCTGTGCGTCCTGCTGCTGAACATTCTGGCGCGCGTTGTTTTTGCGAAGAATAAACACGGTTGATATTGCTGACACGGTTTTCCCCTCACCCTAACCCTCTCCCCAGAGGGGCGAGGGGACCGATCGAGCGCCTTTTTGACTCTGTACACGGTTAACACTTTGTCGGATGCGGCGTGAGCGCCTTATCCGGCCTACGGTAAGCCTGATTAGCGAAGTGCATCAGGCACGATGAGGAAAAGATTGCAATGAGTATGGTTGAAACTGCCCCGAGTAAAATTCAGGTTCGTAATTTGAACTTCTACTACGGCAAATTCCATGCCCTGAAAAACATCAACCTGGATATCGCTAAAAACCAGGTTACGGCGTTTATCGGGCCGTCCGGCTGCGGTAAATCGACGCTGCTGCGTACCTTCAATAAAATGTTTGAACTGTACCCGGATCAGCGTGCGGAAGGTGAAATTCTGCTCGATGGCGACAACATTCTGACGAACACTCAGGATATCGCCCTGCTGCGTGCGAAAGTGGGCATGGTGTTCCAGAAACCGACACCGTTCCCGATGTCCATCTACGACAACATCGCTTTTGGTGTCCGTCTGTTTGAGAAGCTCTCTCGTGCCGACATGGACGAGCGCGTACAGTGGGCATTGACCAAAGCCGCATTGTGGAACGAAACCAAAGATAAATTGCACCAGAGCGGTTACTCTCTCTCTGGTGGTCAGCAACAGCGTCTGTGCATTGCGCGAGGAATCGCCATTCGCCCGGAAGTGCTGCTGCTCGACGAACCGTGTTCGGCGCTCGACCCTATCTCCACCGGGCGTATTGAAGAGCTGATCACCGAACTGAAGCAGGATTACACCGTGGTGATCGTCACCCACAACATGCAGCAGGCTGCGCGTTGTTCCGACCACACGGCATTTATGTATATGGGCGAATTGATTGAGTTCAGCAACACGGACGATCTGTTCACCAAGCCAGCGAAGAAACAAACAGAAGACTACATCACCGGTCGTTACGGTTGATTCAGGAGTGCGTTATGGACAGTCTCAATCTTAATAAACATATTTCTGGCCAGTTCAATGCCGAACTGGAAAGCATCCGCACGCAGGTGATGACCATGGGCGGTATGGTGGAGCAACAGCTTACTGATGCCATCACCGCCATGCACAACCAGGACAGCGATCTGGCGAAGCGTGTGATCGAAGGCGACAAAAACGTCAACATGATGGAAGTGGCAATCGATGAAGCCTGTGTGCGCATTATTGCTAAACGTCAGCCGACGGCGAGCGACCTGCGTCTGGTGATGGTGATCAGCAAGACCATCGCCGAACTGGAGCGTATTGGCGACGTGGCGGACAAAATCTGCCGCACCGCGCTGGAAAAATTCTCCCAGCAGCATCAGCCGTTGCTGGTAAGTCTGGAATCTCTGGGGCGTCACACAATCCAGATGCTGCATGACGTACTGGACGCGTTCGCGCGCATGGATATTGACGAAGCGGTACGAATTTATCGTGAAGATAAAAAAGTCGATCAGGAGTACGAAGGTATTGTTCGTCAGCTGATGACCTACATGATGGAAGATTCGCGCACTATTCCGAGCGTACTTACCGCGCTGTTCTGTGCGCGTTCAATCGAACGTATCGGTGACCGTTGTCAGAATATCTGTGAATATATCTTCTACTACGTGAAAGGGCAGGATTTCCGTCACGTCGGCGGCGATGAGCTGGATAAACTGCTGGCAGAGAAAGATCCGAAAGCCTCACGCTAACCGTATGCCGCATCAGGCAATCTGCGAGTACGTAATCTGACCGGTGAGATATATCACCGGTCTCTTTATTTACCGAGTGATATCCCAGCCGCGAGCCTTCCAGAGTTCCGGTAACTGTGAAAGATGGGTAAAAGTAGTGACTTTCGGATGAACGATCGGCTTATTGTGCGGGTCAGCGCAGAAGTAAAACACTTCCATACCGGCATCGATTCCTGACTGCGCACCGGCGCTGGAGTCATCAACCAGAATGCAGTTTTCAACGTTCACATTCATCGCTTTTGCCGCATGGAACATTAACGCCGGATCGGGCTTCCAGCGTTGGATATCGTAACCGCTGAACAGTTTTTCCGGGAAATAGTGCAGCATATTGAGTTTGCCAAGCGAATGTTGCATTTTGCTGACTGGGCCGTTAGAGACGACGCACATCGGCACGTTAACGCTCGCCAGCAATTCGTTAGCACCCGCAATCACCTCCAGTTCGCTATCAAACAGACGCGCCACTTCCGCACGATAAACGTGCTCGGCATCGGCACGAACCATTTCTACGCCCTGTTCTTTGCTAATGATGTCGATGATTTCGTAGAGTTTTACGCCTTTAAAACGGGTAAAAATTTCTTCCAGGTCAACGTGAATGCCAAATTCCCTGAACATCGTGACATAGGCGCGAGAGCAAATGACCTCGCTATCGACCAGCGTACCGTCACAGTCGAAAAATACCGCTTCTATCTGGGACATGTCTTTCCTTTATCGTTAGTTTAACGTTTTCGTCATGCAGATTGGCGCGACGCAATCGTTGCCGTATAAGCAAATACAATGAAAAAAAGTTATCTTCAGCCGTCCATATTGTCTCATTTTGGTATACGATAGCGACGGATTTTCCCTCCTTGTTCGGAAATAGATAATGAGTCAACAACACACAACCCAGGCTTCTGGCCAGGGGATGCTGGAACGCGTGTTTAAACTGCGCGAACATGGCACGACGGCACGAACCGAAGTGATCGCTGGTTTTACCACCTTCCTGACGATGGTTTACATCGTTTTTGTTAACCCGCAAATTCTTGGCGTCGCTGGCATGGACACCAGCGCCGTCTTCGTCACCACCTGTCTGATTGCTGCGTTCGGCAGTATTCTGATGGGGCTGTTTGCTAACCTGCCAGTCGCGCTGGCTCCCGCTATGGGTCTGAATGCGTTCTTCGCCTTTGTTGTGGTGCAGGCGATGGGCTTGCCATGGCAGGTCGGGATGGGCGCCATTTTCTGGGGCGCGATTGGTCTGCTGTTACTGACGATTTTCCGCGTTCGCTACTGGATGATTGCCAACATTCCAGTGAGTCTGCGTGTGGGGATCACCAGCGGTATCGGCCTGTTCATTGGTATGATGGGGCTGAAAAACGCAGGTGTCATTGTCGCTAACCCGGAAACGCTGGTCAGCATCGGTAACCTGACTTCTCACAGCGTGCTGCTGGGTATCCTCGGCTTCTTCATCATTGCTATTCTGGCCTCGCGCAACATTCACGCGGCGGTACTGGTTTCCATCGTGGTGACGACGCTTTTGGGCTGGATGCTGGGTGATGTGCACTACAACGGCATTGTCTCCGCGCCGCCGAGCGTGATGACGGTAGTGGGTCATGTGGATTTAGCCGGGTCATTAAACCTCGGTCTGGCAGGGGTAATTTTCTCTTTCATGCTGGTCAACCTGTTTGACTCCTCCGGTACGTTGATTGGCGTAACCGATAAAGCGGGTCTGGCGGATGAGAAAGGTAAATTCCCGCGCATGAAGCAGGCGCTGTATGTCGACAGTATCTCTTCTGTTACCGGTTCCTTTATCGGTACATCTTCCGTCACGGCGTATATTGAGTCCTCTTCTGGTGTTTCCGTTGGCGGTCGTACCGGTCTGACGGCAGTGGTTGTCGGCCTGCTATTCCTGCTGGTTATCTTTCTGTCACCGCTGGCGGGAATGGTGCCTGGCTATGCTGCTGCTGGCGCGCTGATCTACGTGGGCGTACTGATGACCTCAAGTCTTGCTCGCGTGAAATGGCAGGATCTTACTGAATCCGTTCCGGCGTTTATTACCGCCGTGATGATGCCGTTCAGCTTTTCGATTACTGAAGGTATTGCGCTGGGCTTCATTTCCTACTGCGTGATGAAAATCGGCACCGGACGTCTGCGTGATCTAAGCCCGTGCGTAATCATCGTTGCGCTGCTGTTTATCCTGAAGATCGTGTTTATCGACGCCCACTAAAATCGATAACTCGTTAAAAAACCCGCCATGAGTTACCGCTGGCGGGTTTTTTATTTAGAGTTTCACCCGCTGAATAAACTCGCCAAATGCGGTCAATTGTCCGGTCAGATGATCCAGTGTTCCTTGATCAATCACTTCTCCGGTTTGTGGATCGACTTTGTTCTGAATCACACCGCCCATAAACTCCGGTTTGTTCATTACCATCGCGTCGAGAAAAACCAGAATCTGGCGCAGGTGATACTGGCAGCGCGCGCCGCCAATCACGCCCATTGAGCTGGTCTGAATCAACACCGGTTTACCGGCCAGCGGTTGATCCGGCAGGCGAGATAGCCAGTCGATGGCATTTTTCAGTCCGCCCGGCACGGAGTAGTTATATTCCGGCGTGACGATCACCACGCCGTCAGCTTGGCGAATTTGTTCCGCCAGAGTTTCAACTGCCGCTGGAAAACCTTCTTCCTGCTGTACGTCAGCGTCATACAGAGGAATGTCGGCAATGGAAGGTAACGCATTGACTTCCATACCCGCAGGGGCAATTTTCGGCAGTGTACGTGCAACCATGCCATTAAATGAGCCTTTGCGCAGGCTCCCCAGTAACGTAACCACCTTCAATTTTTCAGACATGATGACTCCTGTGGTTGTCTATCAATTTGGCGAAAAAGACTTCACGGTAGATAGCTGGGCAAAACGCATCATCCGGCTGGTGGGGTTGTTGGCGCGACTGTGAATATCCGGCAGACTTTTCCAGCCTTGCTTACCATCTAACTCCCAGACACTGAGCTTCTCAATCGCTGGAGTGACCGCCACGGACCACACCAGCACGTCCTCTGCGTCGCATAACGCTTCTACATGATTTACATGGGCACATTTCAGGCGTCCGGCAATGGGCAGCAATTGCAGATCGCGCGGGTCGTCATTCAGTACATCGCCGGTAAGTTTTAGCACGCTTCGGCGCAAAGTAATGAGTTGCGCTCGTGCTTCATTAGGATCGTTCTGCTTACTGATCCATAACGATTCATTGCTGGAAAAAATAGGGTTATCGGGTGCATGGGGACTATGAAACCCGCGTGTTGCGCGCTGTAGCTCCATATCGAGACCACACTCACCTTCGGTTGTTAACGCTACGCCGACCATATTTCCGGCATAGGATATTGAAAATGATGGCAAATTTTTATCGAGGAAAACCGGCTTTCCTTTAGCCTGGGTGACGATCTCTGGTAATTCGCTTATGCCATACAGCATAGACATCAGTTCTGCGAGTAAACCTCTGGACGCCAGAAAACGACTTTGACGATGAGGGGGAAGATTTCGGGCTTCTTGATGACACCGGGAGGGGAGACGAACAGATATCAAATGTCCTTCCGTTAAAATCCCTCGGGCAAAGTGAGTCGCCATTTTTCGCTCCATGCTTAATGGTCCATTATGAATACAAGAGTAATCATTTGCTGGAACTATGGACAGACTAAAGTGGCGAAAAGTTCGATTCGGATAAGTTTATTACATGTTTTTTACATTTTATCGTGAAATGTGGTCGCATTTTATACGATTTTATTATGCTATCGAGGCGTAAATATTTTTAATGGTTTCCCGTAACCAGACGATCTTCGGGTTATGGCTATTCCGTTTGTGCCACAGCAGAGTAAACGGTACTTCCAGTTTTTTTTGCTGGCTTTCGTCAAAGGGGAGAGGAAGAGCAACCAACGGCAGTTGGTGGAGCTGATTGTAGTACTGACAGTAGCGTGGCGCGGTCGCCATTAGCAGATTGTCGGGCTGCGCCGCCATAAATAGTGCCTGCTCAAATTCTGGCAGACTCATAGCAATCGTGCGTTCTCGGCCTAGCTCCTGTAACACATTGTCCAGCGCCCAGGTGTCGCTCTGTTCCCAGCAAATGCTGATATGCGGATAACGCAGAAAGGTGTCCAGATCCCACGCTTCACGTAGTGCCGGATGATCTTTGCGTAGCCAGACGCAGGGCACATCACTAAACAGCACTTCATAATCAATGGATAACGGCAACGAACTTAGTAGCTCCCGCGAACGGGGATGACTTTCACGACCGGAAAAACCGATATCCACTTCGCCACGGGTAATTGCATCCAGCGAATCGTAATCCCAGTTACGTAGTTTGATGGTCGCCTGGGGGTAACGCTGGTAGATCTGTTTCGATAACGCGTTAAACATGATCATCATCAGCGGCGACTCCGCCGCTAACTCAAACTTAAGGCCGCGCGGCGTTTCGTGATGCGGTTTATCCAGCAGCAGATTGCTCATTTGCATCCATTCCGCCAGATTTTGTTCCATGCTGACCATCAGCGGCGTGGGCGTCAGACCCAGCGGTGAGTTCACAAAGAGCGGATCATCAAACCATGCCCGAAGTTTTGCTAATGACTTGCTCACCGCCGAAGGCGTGACGTTCATCCGTTTCGCCGCTTTGGTTACGCTGCGCTCCTGCATCAGCAATTGCAGACAGAGCAGCAAATTGAGATCAAGCGTGGTGATGGATTTCTTCATGAGCGGCAACCGGGCGTCCAGGCGCGACGAACATAATCAGCAACAGGCTCACTATGCTACAGGCAATCAGAATCCCGATCAGCATATTCCATGCGCCGATACCAACCACCGCCGCCAGCCAAATCCACAGTGACGAACCGCAAACTTGCGCAATACCTAAGGTCGAGCTGGCTACGCCCGCGCGTAATGAAAACGGCCCTAACGCCTGACTCATCGCCACACCAAAACCTACCGAGAAACCGGCACAAATCAGCGTGATACCAAACAGAGAAACCGCATGGGAAGGTGAAACGGCAAGGGTGATACCCGCCGCCAGGAATAACACCTGCGAGGTGATCATCAGCGTTCGCGGCTTAAAAATTCCCAATGCAAACGGCGTGGAGAACGATACGGTCATACTGACGCCTGCGGTCAGCGCCATAATGGTGGCGTATTCTCCGCGCTCAAAACCCATGATTTCCATCATCAATACAGGCGACGTATTCACGAAGGTGAGGATCACCGAAACGCTGAGGGTGGTGATAACAACACGGCTGAGGAAAAAACGGTTAAGCAGCGATTCAGTATCTTCTCGTGGTTTGTCCGAAGCGGCAGGCGCGGCAGGGCGCGTTTCTTTTAAAATAAATAAAGACAACATCAGTACTGCGAAGCCCATCATCGCCATTACCCAGAACAGGCTTTGCCACGGGAATTTAAGCATAATCAGATGCCCGAGTACCGGTGCTAACACCGGAATGATGCAGGTAATACCGTTGAGTAACGACAGCACTTTTGCCCGACGTCGATCGTCCAGTGTGTCGCGTAAAATGGCGAACGCCACCACGTAACAACAGCCCGCGCCCAGCCCCTGTAGAAAGCGTCCTGCAAGAAATAACGCGCTGGTTTCAGCCAGTGAACAGAACACTGAGGCGATAATAAATAGCGCCGCGCCGGGTATGGCGACCGGCTTTCTCCCTGAACGATCGGCCACTTTACCGGCAAATAACATCGCTGCCGCCATTCCCGCCAGATAAACGGAAAACGCAATATGTAACTGCGCTTCGCTGGCATTGAGGTCGGCGGCGATGCGCGGTAAACCAACGAGGTACATATCAATCCCTGCGGGATAAAGTAAAACCAGGGCAAAACTACAAATTAAGAAACGGGACATGAGCTAAAGCGTCCTGACGGAAAGGTGACGCAAAGCATACGTGGTGACGGAGAATCAGGCGAGTTGCCATTTGGACAAAAGAGATTTCCTGACAGGCAAGAAGCCAGCAAAATAGCTGGCTTCTTGAAGGGATCAGCCAAATTTAGGTAACACGTTAAAAACGTTACCGAACCAGCATAAAATTACGGTTATACCAAAGAGAATGACAATCGCCGGAATGAGATTGCCGCCCCAAACCGTGAACATCTGGTTGGGAAACTTCTTGCGGGCTTTGATTGCCAATACCGCAGGGATAATGACCGCCCAGATGGTGGCGCACAGCCCGGCACCGCCGATCCCGTAAATAAAGCCATTCGGGAAGACCAGATACAACAACGCGGGTGGCAGGAAGGTTAACAGCACGGTTTTGAAACGCCCGCCGTGGGAGTTATCAATCTTAAACAGATCCGCCAGATAATCGAACAGTCCCAGCGTGACGCCAAAGAACGAACTGGCGACAGCTAAGTTAGAGAACACCAGCAGGCAAAACTCGATAATGCCATGTTGTTTGGTGCCGAGGAACGATTTCACCAGTGAATCGACGTTGCCGCCGGAGGAGATAATCGCTTTAAAACTTTCACGCGGAATATTCCCCATCGTGCAATACAGCCAGAAGAGATAAATCACCAGCGCCAGCAGCGAACCGAAAACCACGCTTTTGATGAGCTTATCTTTGCGTTTGCCATAGCAAATAATCAGGCTGGGAATATTGCCGTGGAAACCAAATGACGCAAGGCACACTGGCAGAGCCATAAAAATGTACGGGAAGTAAGACGTCCCCGCAGTCGTGCTGGTGGCATCACGTAGAACGGAATAATCGACCTGGAAGAAGAAAGAGCCAAACACAATGACAAAGGAGATAATCTTCAGCCCGAGGAACAATGACGTGATACGGCTGGCGGCTAACGAACTTATCCATAATACGCTGGCGACGAAAATGGCCGTGCAGATCCCGACAATGCGAGGATTGGCATGGTAGCCCAGATTCATTGATATCGTTTCGCTAATGATCGCGCCGTTAGCGGAGATATAGGCGTAAGTGAGAATATAGAGAACGAAGGCAACGGTAATGCCGCTGATAATGTTCCAGGTGTTACCGATTAAATCTTTAGTGATGGTATTAAAACTGGAGCCGACGGGATAATTTAAATTTGCTTCTAATAAAAGTAACCCAGAATGTAGCATTGAAAACCAGGCAATGATAAGGATAAAGGCACCCCAGAAAAACCAGGCACCGGCAAGATCAACAGGTAAAGCAAACATACCTCCACCGATTACTGTACCTGCTATAACCATAACACCCCAAAATGCAGAGTGTTTTTTTTCTGCTTGTTCAGTCATGATGCCACCTTTAGAGGAAGGCTATTTTTGTTATTGAGGATGTAGGGAGTGGAGTGGCTAACATCCTTATAGCCACTCTGAGTGTATTAATTAAACTTCTTTCAGTTTTGCGGTGAAGTGACGCAATACTTTCGGTTCGTAGGTAAAGGTTAACCCTTTAATATTTGCTGCGTTCTCTTTCACATGTTTGAAGGCTTCAATAATAAAGTCCATATGTGTTTGAGTATAGGTTGCGCGTGGAATGGTTAAACGCAGCAATTCTGCCGGGCACGGCAGTTGTTTACCGGTTTTCGGATCGCGGCCTAACAGGAAAGAACCAATTTCTACCGCACGGATACCGGCGACTTTATACAGCTCGCACGCCAGCGCCTGTGCCGGGAACTGATCTGCCGGAATATGCGGCAACAGTTTACCTGCATCAACGAACGCCGCGTGACCGCCCGCCTGCTGACACACAACGCCAATCTCTTCCAGACCATCGACCAGATACTGCACCTGCGCAATACGATAAGCCAGCCAGTCATGATTCATGCCATCATACAGACCCACAGCCAGACGCTCCATCGCGCCACCTTCCAGACCACCATAAGTCGGGAAGCCTTCCTGCACCACGCAAAGGGTTCTGCACTCGGTATAGACATCGAAGAAGCTGTCGTCTTTCACGCACAGCAGGCCGCCCATCGGCACCATCGCATCTTTCTTGGCGGACATTGCCAGCATATCGGCATATTTGTAGGTTTCGCGGGTAATTTGCTCGATAGTCCAGTCTTTGTATTCCGCTTCACGTTGCTTGATGAAATAGGCGTTTTCAGCAAAGCGCGCGGAGTCCATCACTACAGGAATGTCATATTTCTTCGCAATGCTGTACATCGCTTTCATATTTGCCAGTGAAACCGGCTGACCACCTGCGGAGTTACTGGTGATGGTAGCAACGATATATGGCACGTTATTCGGGCCAACTTCCTCAATACCGCGTTCTAATCCTTCGAGGTCAAAGTTACCTTTAAAGTCGTAACGCACGCCCGTATCGAAGGCTTCTTTGATATAGACGTTACGCACGGTACAGCCGTTAATCTGGCTATGCCCCTGAGTGGTGTCGAAGAAATAGTTCGAGAACGCTACCATTTTGCTGCGATCCAGCCCTTTTTCCTGCTCGCGTTTTTTAATCAGTACCGGAATGTAGATTTGCTCTGCGCCACGCCCCTGGTGAGTCGGAATGGTGTATTGATAACCAAAGATATTCTTCACTGACTCGGCTAATGCGTAGTAGCTGCGGCTGCCGCTGTAGGCTTCGTCGCCGCGCATCATCGCTGCCTGCATACTCTGCGTCACCGCTCCGGTGCCACTGTCGGTCAGTAAATCGATAAACACATCTTCGCTATCCAGCAGAAATGGGTTCATACCGGATTTAATAATCGCTTCTTCACGATAAGCGCGAGTGGTACGTTTTACTGGCTCAATAACACGAATGCGGAACGGTTCAGGGAGGTGTTTAAAGTTTTCCATTGCATAATCCTTCATTTATTTTAATTGCAGTGATCCCTGTGAATATTACATTTGCAATATCTATTAATTCGCCAGATATATATGCAAGAGCCATCATTTACTAAAACAAGTAAATAAATGAGAGATAGCCTTTGCAAAAGGCAAAATTAAGATATAGCAAACAAATAGATCACATGGAATCTAATTCGGTTTGGTTCTGATGATGGCTACAGAAGGGTAAATTAAGGGCGGTGATCGACAATTCTGTTGTCAATATTAAACCACTTTGAGGTCACACATATATGTAAGGTATTCATAATGCACTTATCCTCGAAAGACACGACGTTACAGTATAATACTCAAGATTTTTGTCTATTCTGAAATTGTTTAAATGTGAATCGAATCACAAACGATTACGAAGCAATATTAAATGCTTTTTTAAGAAAATAAGTTACGTGAGAAGGTTAAGGTTTATAAAAAGAGTTGAGTAATAATAAGAGTGCTAACAAGAAAGCAAAGCCGCATCAGGCAATCAGGATGCGGCTTTGTAGGTACGGGTTACTTACCGATACAGAAGCTGGAGAAAATCCGCCCCAGCAAATCATCAGAGGTAAATTCCCCGGTGATTTCGCTTAAGTTCTGCTGTGCCAGGCGCAACTCTTCCGCCAGCAGTTCACCTGCCCAGGCTCCCAACAGTTGCGCTTTGCCCTGTTGTAGATGTTCCGCCGCCTGTTCCAGCGCCTGTAAGTGACGACGACGCGCCAGGAAGCCACCTTCCATATTCGTGTCGAAACCCATGCTCTGTTTGAGATGGTTACGCAACACATCCACGCCTTCGCCAGTCCTTGCAGAGAGACGAATCAACGCGTGACCGTTCACTTCGCTCATTCCCAGCGTTTCGCCGGTAATGTCGGCTTTATTGCGCACCACGGTGATCGGCAGTTTTGCAGGCAGACGGGCGATAAACTCCGGCCAGATCTCTGCTGGATCAACGGCGTCTGTCGTCGTGCCATCAACCATAAACAGCACGCGATCGGCCTGTTCAATTTCCTGCCACGCGCGCTCGATACCAATACGTTCCACTTCGTCGCTGGCTTCTCGTAGCCCGGCGGTATCGATAATATGTAGAGGCATCCCGTCAATATGAATATGCTCACGCAGCACGTCGCGCGTGGTTCCGGCAATATCAGTCACGATTGCCGCTTCACGGCCTGCCAGCGCGTTTAACAGGCTCGATTTACCGGCATTTGGGCGCCCGGCAATCACCACCTTCATCCCTTCGCGCAGCAGACTACCCTGACGTGCTTCGGCGCGTACTGCGTCGAGGTCGGCAATCACGTCATTGAGCTGGGCTTCAATTTTTCCGTCGGAGAGGAAATCGATCTCTTCATCGGGGAAATCAATTGCCGCTTCGACGTAAATGCGCAAGTGGGTGAGGGCTTCCACCAGATGGTTGACCCGTGCGGAGAATGCGCCTTGCAGCGAGTTAAGTGCCGAACGGGCTGCCTGTTCCGAACTGGCGTCGATAAGATCGGCAATCGCCTCGGCCTGGGCTAAGTCGAGTTTATCGTTAAGAAACGCGCGTTCGGAAAACTCACCAGGGCGAGCAATCCGCAGGCCGGGAATGGTCAGAATGCGTTTTAACAGCAGGTCGAGGATCACCGGACCGCCATGACCTTGCAGTTCCAGCACATCTTCGCCAGTAAACGAGTTCGGGCCAGGGAACCATAGCGCAATCCCCTGATCGAGCACGCTGCCGTCGGCGTCTTTAAACGGAAGATAATCGGCGTAGCGTGGCTTAGGCAGTTTACCCAGCACGGTTTCGGCAACTTCACGGGCTTTGAGGCCGGAGATGCGCAGGATGCCAACACCGCCACGTCCCGGAGGCGTGGCCTGGGCTACGATAGTGTCATTATCGCTCATGATGTTCCTGTTGCTTTGTGTGGCGGATGCGCGGTGCTTATCCGCCCTACGAAAAGAAAAAAGGCGGTCAACTGACCGCCCTTATTTTAGCGAAAACTCACCGAATCAGGATTTTTTCTTCTCGCGGCTATGCAGGCCACGTTTTTCCAGACCACGGTAAATCAGCTGCTGCTGAATAATGGTTACCAGGTTGCTGACGATATAGTACAGCACCAGACCTGACGGGAACCACAGGAAGAACACGGTGAAGATAACCGGCATAAAGGTCATGATCTTCTGCTGCATCGGGTCGGTCACGGTGGTCGGCGACATCTTCTGAATGAAGAACATCGTTACGCCCATCAGGATCGGCAGGATGTAGTACGGGTCCTGTGCAGACAGGTCGTGGATCCACAATGCAAACGGTGCCTGACGCAGTTCAACGGAACCCATCAGCATGTAGTACAACGCCAGGAAGATTGGCATCTGGATCAGCAGCGGGAAGCAGCCGCCCAGCGGGTTAACCTTCTCAGCTTTGTACAGCGCCATCATTTCCTGACTGATACGCTGTTTGTCATCGCCCAGACGCTCACGCATAGCCTGAATCTTCGGCTGCAGCATACGCATCTTCGCCATGGAGGTGTACTGCGCTTTGGTCAGCGGGTACATGATGCCACGAACGATAAAGGTGATGATGATAATGGAGAAGCCCCAGTTACCCACAAAGCTATGGATCCATTTCAGCAGTTTGAACAGCGGCTGAGAGATGAACCACAACCAACCGTAATCAACGGTCAGATCCAGGTGCGGAGCAACAGCTGCCATTTTGTCCTGGATTTCCGGGCCAACCCACAGGGTGCTGTTCATCGCGCCAGTCTGACCAGGCTGAACCAGTACCGGCTGAGATTTATAGCCGATAGCGGCGATGCCGTTACCCAGATTAGCGGTATAGAAGTTGTTGGTACCGTCGTTATGCGGGATCCACGCCGTCGCGAAATACTGTTGCAGCATCGCCACCCAACCACCTTTCGAAGAGATGTTCAGGTTTTCGTTATCGGCAATGGTATCGAATTTGTATTTCTCGTACTTCTCATCAGGCGTGGAGTACGCCGCGCCACGGAAGGTGTGCAGTGCGAAGTTGCTGCTTCCGGTATCGAGATGCGGAGGCAGAGTGATGGATTGCTTCAACTGACCAAAGGTGGAGATTTCCAGCGGTTTCTCGCCAGCGTTCTGCACGTTGTAGTTGACGTTGACAGCGTAATCACCACGTTTCAGGACAAACGTTTTGGTAAACGTGTTGCCTGCCGCGTCGGTATACGTCATCGGCACCTGCAGTTCGTTTTGACCTTCAGCCAGCACATAAGCGTCTTTTTCAACGTTATACAGCGGACGCGGGCCGTTAGCCGGGTTATCCGGGCCATCACGACCGGTCAGACCGCTCTGTGCCTGATAAATAAACTGCGGTGAGGTTTCCAGCAGCTGGAACGGCTGGGTAGAGTTCAGTTCTTTCGGGTAAGCCGGCAGCAGGGCCTGCTCAACATCACCACCACGGGTGTTGATGGTCAGATCAAGCACGTCGGTTTTAACCGAAATCAGTTTCCCCTGGCCACTGGCCGGTACGCCCTGGTCGGCGGCGCTACCCGCTGCGGTGGTCGTTGTCTGCGTGGTCTGTTGAACCTGAGGTTGCGGGTTTTTATCCTGCTCCCAGGCTTGCCAGATCATGAAAGACACGAACAGCAAAGCGATGACTAAAAGATTGCGTTGCGAATCCATCGTTAGTGTTCTCTGGTATCAAATGGTCCGGGCGGGACGGGATCGTCACCACCAGGGTGTAAAGGGTGGCATTTTAATACGCGTTTCACCGTCAACCAACTGCCTTTTATCACTCCAAACCTGCGCAATGCCTCAATTCCGTAGCTTGAACAGGTTGGAGTGAAACGACAATGCGGCCCGAGTAGCGGACTAATCAGGCGTTGGTAGACCCGAATAAGGGCTATCAGGACCCGCGAGCCAGGCGACAGTGGCGGCGCCATAATTTTTCCAACGCTTCCGAGAGAGCACGGTTATCGAGGTCGGCAACCCCTTTTTTCGCCACCACCACGAAATCCATAGCCGGGAGTTCATGTTGGCGTAGACGGAAGCTTTCACGCGTCAGACGTTTAATCCGATTGCGTTCATGCGCTCGTCGAACGTTTTTCTTGGCGACTGTAAGACCGATACGGGGATGCCCCAGCGAATTCAGGCGGCCGAGGATGGTGATTTGCGGCGTGCCAGCCCGTTGTGGCTGCTGGAAGACGAATGTGAATTGACTGGGAGTTAACAAGCGTAACTCCCTGGGAAATGCGAGCTTAACCACTCAGGGGTTAGCTTTATTACTTAGAAACGGTCAGACGAGCACGGCCTTTAGCACGACGACGTGCCAGTACCTGACGACCATTTTTAGTAGCCATACGAGCACGGAAGCCGTGAGAACGGTTGCGCTTCAGTACAGACGGTTGAAAAGTGCGTTTCATGGCGATTTCTACCTAAACTTGAATAAATTCAATGGCTTTATTGGATATCCGTCCGAAAATCGAACGATGGACACCGAAGCCATGGGTGATTAAAGAGGCCGGATTGTAATAATTGTACACTCCGGAGTCAATTCTCTTTCCTTATTTACCGCGCTTTTCCGCACCTTTTCACAGGGAAAAAGTGCAACTGTATACCGGTGAAAACCAGCATTGCGCGCCGGGTGGAGGATTATACGGGCTACCAGGTAAAGCGCAAGGATCGCTCAGGATCTTTATTAGATCGATTAAGACTAATTTTGTTTATGGTCATTAAATTTTCCAATATGCGGCCTAAATCGTGCCCGCCTTGCGCCTGGATCGTTTACACTTAACGGGTTCTGGAAAGTCCTGTGGATAAATCGGGAAAATCTGTGAGAAACAGAAGATCTCTTGCGCAGTTTAGGCTATGATCCTCGGTCCCGATCGTTTTGCAGGATCTTGATCGGGCATATAACCGCAGACAGCGGTTCGTGCGTCACCCTCATGCAGGGTCTTTTCGACGTGCGTCAACAATCATGAATGTTTCAGCCTTAGTCATAATCGACTTTTGTTCGAGTGGAGTCCGCCGTGTCACTTTCGCTTTGGCAGCAGTGTCTTGCCCGATTGCAGGATGAGTTACCAGCCACAGAATTTAGTATGTGGATACGCCCATTGCAGGCGGAACTGAGCGATAACACGCTGGCCTTGTACGCGCCAAACCGTTTTGTCCTCGACTGGGTACGGGACAAGTACCTCAATAATATCAATGGACTGCTAACCAGTTTCTGCGGAGCGGATGCCCCACAGCTGCGTTTTGAAGTGGGCACAAAGCCCGTGACACAAACGCTGAAAGTCCCTGCCAGTAACACCGTTGCACCAGCTCAGGCCGCTCAGGTGCAACCGCAACGTGCTGCACCTGCGGCGCGCTCGGGTTGGGATAACGTTCCGGCTCCGGCAGAACCGACCTATCGTTCCAACGTTAACGTTAAACATACATTTGATAACTTCGTCGAAGGTAAATCTAACCAACTGGCGCGCGCGGCGGCTCGCCAGGTGGCAGACAACCCTGGCGGCGCCTATAACCCGCTGTTCCTTTATGGCGGCACGGGGCTGGGGAAAACTCACCTGCTCCATGCGGTGGGCAATGGCATTATGGCGCGCAAGCCCAATGCCAAAGTGGTTTATATGCACTCCGAACGTTTTGTGCAGGACATGGTAAAAGCTCTGCAAAACAACGCGATTGAAGAGTTTAAACGCTACTACCGTTCCGTAGATGCGCTGCTGATCGACGATATTCAGTTTTTTGCTAATAAAGAACGATCCCAGGAAGAGTTTTTCCACACCTTCAACGCCCTGCTTGAAGGTAATCAGCAGATCATTCTCACCTCGGATCGCTATCCGAAAGAGATCAACGGCGTTGAAGATCGTTTGAAATCCCGCTTTGGCTGGGGACTGACTGTGGCGATCGAACCGCCAGAGCTGGAAACCCGCGTGGCGATCCTGATGAAAAAGGCCGACGAAAACGACATTCGTTTGCCGGGCGAAGTGGCGTTCTTTATCGCCAAGCGTCTACGATCTAACGTGCGTGAGCTGGAAGGGGCACTGAACCGCGTCATTGCTAACGCTAACTTTACCGGACGGGCGATCACCATCGACTTCGTGCGTGAGGCGCTGCGCGACTTGCTGGCATTGCAGGAAAAACTGGTCACCATCGACAATATTCAGAAGACGGTGGCGGAGTACTACAAGATCAAAGTCGCGGATCTCCTTTCCAAGCGTCGATCTCGCTCGGTGGCGCGTCCGCGCCAGATGGCGATGGCGCTGGCGAAAGAGCTGACTAACCACAGTCTGCCAGAGATCGGCGATGCGTTTGGTGGTCGTGACCACACGACGGTGCTTCATGCTTGCCGTAAGATCGAGCAGTTGCGTGAAGAAAGCCATGATATCAAAGAAGATTTTTCAAATTTAATCAGAACATTGTCATCTTAATCCTATGAAATTTACCGTAGAACGTGAGCATTTATTAAAACCGCTACAACAGGTGAGCGGTCCGTTAGGTGGTCGTCCTACGCTACCGATTCTCGGTAATCTGCTGTTACAGGTTGCTGACGGTACGTTGTCGCTGACCGGTACTGATCTCGAGATGGAAATGGTGGCACGTGTTGCGCTGATTCAGCCGCACGAACCAGGGGCGACGACCGTTCCGGCGCGCAAATTCTTTGATATCTGCCGTGGTCTGCCTGAAGGCGCGGAAATTGCCGTGCAACTGGAAGGTGAGCGGATGCTGGTGCGCTCCGGGCGTAGCCGTTTTTCGCTGTCTACCCTACCAGCGGCGGATTTCCCGAACCTCGATGACTGGCAGAGCGAAGTCGAATTTACCCTGCCGCAGGCGACGATGAAGCGTCTGATTGAAGCGACCCAGTTTTCAATGGCGCATCAGGACGTTCGCTATTATTTAAACGGTATGTTGTTCGAAACCGAAGGCGAAGAACTGCGTACCGTGGCGACCGACGGTCACCGTCTGGCGGTCTGCTCAATGCCGATTGGTCAGTCTTTGCCAAGCCATTCGGTGATTGTGCCGCGTAAAGGCGTGATTGAACTAATGCGTATGCTCGACGGTGGCGACAATCCGCTGCGCGTGCAGATTGGCAGCAACAACATTCGCGCCCACGTTGGCGACTTTATCTTCACCTCCAAACTGGTGGACGGTCGCTTCCCGGATTACCGTCGAGTTCTGCCGAAGAACCCGGATAAACATCTGGAAGCTGGCTGTGATCTGCTCAAACAGGCGTTTGCTCGTGCGGCGATTCTCTCTAACGAGAAATTCCGTGGTGTGCGCCTGTATGTCAGTGAAAACCAGTTGAAAATTACCGCCAACAACCCGGAACAGGAAGAAGCGGAAGAGATCCTCGACGTCACCTATAGCGGTGCAGAAATGGAAATCGGCTTCAACGTTAGCTATGTGCTGGATGTTCTGAACGCGCTGAAATGCGAAAACGTGCGTATGATGCTGACCGATTCGGTTTCCAGCGTGCAGATTGAAGATGCCGCATCACAGTCGGCTGCCTATGTTGTCATGCCAATGAGACTGTAATGTCCCTCACCCGCTTGTTGATCCGCGATTTCCGCAATATCGAAAACGCGGATCTCGCTTTATCTCCTGGCTTTAACTTTCTGGTGGGTGCCAACGGCAGTGGCAAAACCAGCGTGCTGGAAGCCATCTATACGCTCGGTCACGGTCGGGCGTTTCGTAGTTTGCAGATTGGTCGCGTCATTCGCCATGAGCAGGAGGCGTTTATTCTTCACGGGCGATTACAGGGCGAAGAGCGTGAGACGGCAATTGGCTTAACCAAAGATAAACAGGGCGACAGCAAAGTCCGCATTGACGGTACTGACGGGCATAAAGTCGCGGAGCTGGCGCATCTGATGCCGATGCAACTGATAACGCCAGAAGGGTTTACTTTACTCAACGGCGGCCCGAAATACAGAAGAGCATTCCTCGACTGGGGATGCTTTCACAACGAACCTGGATTTTTCACCGCCTGGAGCAATCTCAAGCGTTTGCTCAAGCAGCGCAATGCGGCGCTGCGCCAGGTGACTCGTTACGAGCAGCTACGCCCGTGGGATAAAGAACTGATCCCGCTGGCGGAGCAAATCAGCACCTGGCGCGCCCAGTACAGCGCCGGTATCGCCGCCGATATGGCCGATACCTGTAAGCAATTTCTCCCGGAGTTTTCTCTGACTTTCTCTTTCCAGCGCGGCTGGGAGAAAGAGACAGAATATGCTGAGGTGCTGGAACGTAATTTTGAACGCGATCGCCAGCTAACCTACACCGCGCACGGCCCGCACAAAGCGGACTTACGCATTCGCGCCGACGGTGCGCCGGTGGAAGATACCTTATCGCGTGGGCAGCTAAAGCTGCTGATGTGCGCCTTACGTCTGGCGCAAGGAGAGTTCCTCACCCGTGAAAGCGGGCGGCGGTGTCTCTACCTGATAGATGATTTTGCCTCTGAGCTTGATGATGAGCGTCGCGGACTGCTTGCCAGTCGCTTAAAAGCGACGCAATCACAGGTCTTTGTCAGTGCGATAAGTGCTGAACACGTTATAGACATGTCGGACGAAAATTCGAAGATGTTTACCGTGGAAAAGGGTAAAATAACGGATTAACCCAAGTATAAATGAGCGAGAAACGTTGATGTCGAATTCTTATGACTCCTCCAGTATCAAAGTCCTGAAAGGGCTGGATGCGGTGCGTAAGCGCCCTGGTATGTATATCGGCGACACGGATGACGGCACCGGTCTGCACCACATGGTATTCGAGGTGGTAGATAACGCTATCGACGAAGCGCTCGCGGGTCACTGTAAAGAAATTATCGTCACCATTCACGCCGATAACTCTGTCTCTGTACAGGATGATGGGCGCGGCATTCCGACCGGTATTCACCCGGAAGAGGGCGTATCGGCGGCGGAAGTGATCATGACCGTCCTGCACGCGGGCGGTAAATTTGACGATAACTCCTATAAAGTGTCCGGCGGTCTGCACGGCGTTGGTGTTTCGGTAGTAAACGCCCTGTCGCAAAAACTGGAGCTGGTTATCCAGCGTGAAGGTAAAATTCACCGTCAGATCTACGAGCACGGCGTACCGCAGGCACCGCTGGCGGTTACCGGCGATACTGATAAAACCGGCACTATGGTTCGTTTCTGGCCAAGCCTCGAAACGTTCACCAATGTGACCGAGTTTGAATATGAAATTCTGGCGAAACGTCTGCGTGAGTTGTCGTTCCTCAACTCCGGCGTTTCCATTCGCCTGAAAGACAAACGTGATGGTAAAGAAGACCACTTCCACTATGAAGGCGGTATCAAGGCATTCGTTGAATATCTGAACAAGAACAAAACGCCAATCCACCCGAATATCTTCTACTTCTCCACCGAAAAAGACGGTATCGGTGTCGAAGTGGCATTGCAGTGGAACGATGGCTTCCAGGAAAACATCTACTGCTTTACTAACAACATTCCGCAGCGTGACGGCGGTACTCACCTGGCAGGCTTCCGTGCGGCGATGACCCGTACCCTGAACGCCTACATGGACAAAGAAGGCTACAGCAAAAAAGCCAAAGTCAGCGCCACCGGTGACGATGCGCGTGAAGGCCTGATTGCGGTCGTTTCCGTGAAAGTGCCGGATCCGAAATTTTCCTCCCAGACCAAAGACAAACTGGTTTCTTCTGAGGTGAAATCGGCGGTAGAACAGCAGATGAACGAACTGCTGGCAGAATACCTGCTGGAAAACCCAACCGACGCGAAAATCGTGGTCGGCAAAATCATTGATGCCGCTCGTGCGCGTGAAGCTGCGCGTCGCGCCCGTGAAATGACCCGTCGTAAAGGCGCGCTGGACTTAGCTGGCCTGCCGGGCAAACTGGCGGACTGTCAGGAGCGCGACCCGGCGCTTTCCGAACTGTACCTTGTGGAAGGGGACTCTGCGGGCGGCTCTGCGAAGCAGGGACGTAACCGCAAGAACCAGGCGATTCTGCCGCTGAAGGGTAAAATCCTCAACGTTGAGAAAGCCCGTTTCGATAAGATGCTTGCTTCCCAGGAAGTGGCGACGCTTATCACCGCACTTGGTTGTGGTATTGGTCGTGACGAATACAATCCGGACAAACTGCGTTATCACAGCATCATTATCATGACCGATGCGGACGTCGACGGCTCGCACATTCGTACATTGCTGTTGACCTTCTTCTATCGTCAGATGCCGGAAATCATCGAACGCGGTCATGTCTACATTGCTCAGCCGCCGCTGTACAAAGTGAAAAAAGGCAAGCAGGAGCAGTACATTAAAGACGATGAAGCGATGGATCAGTACCAAATTTCTATCGCTCTGGATGGTGCATCTTTGCATACCAACGCCAGTGCACCAGCTTTAGCTGGTGAAGCGTTAGAAAAACTGGTGTCGGAGTACAATGCGGCGCAGAAAATGATCGTTCGCATGGAACGTCGCTATCCGAAAGCAATGCTGAAAGAGCTTATCTATCAGCCGACGCTGACGGAAGCCGACCTCTCTGATGAGCAGACTGTTACCCGCTGGGTGAACGCGCTGGTCAGCGAACTGAACGACAAAGAACAGCACGGCAGCCAGTGGAAGTTTGATGTCCACACCAATGCCGAGAAAAACCTGTTCGAGCCGATTGTTCGCGTGCGTACCCACGGCGTGGATACTGACTATCCGCTGGATCACGAGTTTATCACCGGCGGCGAATATCGTCGTATCTGCACGCTGGGCGAGAAACTGCGCGGTCTGCTGGAAGATGATGCGTTTATCGAACGTGGCGAGCGTCGTCAGCCGGTAGCCAGCTTCGAGCAGGCGCTGGACTGGCTGGTGAAAGAGTCCCGTCGCGGCCTCTCCATCCAGCGTTATAAAGGTCTGGGCGAGATGAACCCGGAACAGTTGTGGGAAACTACAATGGATCCGGAAAGCCGCCGTATGCTGCGCGTTACCGTTAAAGATGCGATTGCCGCCGACCAATTGTTCACCACGCTGATGGGCGACGCCGTAGAACCGCGCCGTGCGTTTATCGAAGAAAACGCCCTGAAAGCGGCGAATATCGATATTTAAAATGCGAGCGTGCCTGATGCGCTACGCTTATCAAGCCTACGAAACTTCTGCAATATATTGAATTTGCAATGTTTTGTGGGCCGGGTAAGGCGTTCATGCCGCATCCGGCAAGAAGCTATAAGTAATAAAAGGGCGGAGATGATCTCCGCTCTTTTTATTTCTGCAATCCGCAATTATCATCCCGCAGAACTATACTTTTTGAGTCAACACGTAACGCTTTACAGGTGAATATCATGGGGCTTTTTGATGAAGTTGTCGGTGCCTTTCTGAAAGGCGATGCGGGAAAATATCAGGCGATTTTAAGTTGGGTTGAGGAGCAGGGGGGCATCCAGGTGCTGCTGGAAAAACTGCAAAGTGGCGGTTTAGGTGCCATTCTCTCAACCTGGTTGAGTAATCAACAGGGCAATCAGCCGGTGAGCGGCGAGCAACTGGAGTCGGCGCTCGGCACAAACGCGGTGTCCGATCTCGGGCAAAAACTCGGCGTAGATACCCGTGCTGCTTCCAGCTTACTGGCGGAACAATTGCCGAAGATTATTGATGCTCTTTCACCGCAGGGTGAAGTGTCACCACAAGCCAATAACGATCTGCTTTCCGCAGGCATGGAGTTGCTGAAAGGGAAACTCTTCCGCTAAGCAAAAGGGGAGCACGCAACACGCGTTGCATCCCCCTTTTCCCTCGGGTGTTGTACTGATTTTTGAGCGGAATCGCGTTAGCATGAGTCAGGAACCAATCTACCTGGGGAACTCATGGCTATCAAACTCATTGCTATCGATATGGATGGCACCCTTCTGCTGCCCGATCACACCATTTCACCCGCCGTTAAAAATGCGATTGCCGCAGCTCGCGCCCGTGGCGTGAATGTCGTACTGACGACGGGGCGCCCTTATGCAGGCGTTCACAACTACCTGAAAGAACTGCATATGGAACAGCCGGGCGACTACTGCATTACTTACAATGGCGCGCTGGTGCAGAAAGCCGCTGATGGTAGCACCGTGGCGCAAACAGCCCTGAGCTATGATGACTACCGTTTCCTGGAAAAACTCTCTCGTGAAGTCGGTTCCCATTTCCACGCGCTGGATCGCACCACGCTGTACACCGCCAACCGTGACATCAGCTATTACACGGTGCACGAATCATTTGTTGCCACCATTCCGCTGGTGTTCTGCGAGGCGGAGAAAATGAACCCTGACACCCAGTTCCTGAAAGTGATGATGATTGATGAACCCGCCATCCTCGACCAGGCCATCGCGCGCATTCCGCAGGAAGTAAAAGAGAAATACACCGTGCTGAAAAGTGCGCCGTACTTCCTCGAAATCCTCGATAAACGCGTCAATAAAGGCACTGGCGTGAAATCGCTGGCGGAAGTGCTTGGCATTAAACCGGAAGAAATTATGGCGATTGGCGATCAGGAAAACGACATCGCAATGATTGAATATGCAGGCGTCGGTGTGGCGATGGATAACGCTATACCTTCGGTGAAAGAAGTGGCGAACTTTGTCACCAAATCCAACCTTGAAGATGGCGTGGCGTTTGCAATCGAAAAGTATGTGCTGAATTAATCTGTGGGCGGGCAAACAGCATAAACGCGTTTGCCCGCTTACTGATTATTGGTTTACTGCATATACAACCAGAAATTGCAGCGGTGCAGTAATGATGTCCAGCGTAACAGTCACTGGCAGTAATGCTGCGGAAACACCATCCGGAATGCCTCTGGGTGAATAGTATTCATAAAATCGCACTTTAAATGGATGGTAGAACGCCATCACCTTTGAGTAATCCATGTTTTTATTTTTCTCATGGATTGTGCCTTTTAGGTTTTCCAGTGACCTGGTACAGTGTTGAACACCACAGGCAAAATCATAATGCGTTGCCAGTGCCTTTTCTTCTTCGTTATTCCAGTAGTAGTAAAGCGATATTGTGCCGGTAAATTTCTTTTTCCCCGCATTTAAAACAAATCTTGCGTCATCAGCAACCTGAATATTGTGCCGGTTAAGTGCTGGATCATTGAGCATCTTAACGATGTCATCGGCACCATCAGTGATAAGGTAATCCAGCGATTCCCCTACAAAAACATAGCCTTTTGTTCCATTACTATCCTTTGCCTGCGATAGCCCCGTGATGGTGTCTGACTGCGATTGATACTTTCCTGAAGTACCCTTTGCGGTATGGGAAACCAGGGCATACGAGATACAGCCCGAAAGCATCAGCGCCAGTGGGAATAAACCGGCAGCCTTAAAAAATCCCTTAAAATTCAAATTCATGATTAATCCTTTAAACAAGATCGCTAAGCCGTTGAAAGCATACTCTTCTTTCCCTCCTGTTTAGCGCCTGATCTCCCTTTTCAGATTTCTGCCCGATATAAGACCTTTTCTTATGAGGTGTTTTTTTGTGGACTAATATCTGTTGCAAGGCTATGGCTTCGCCCCGGCACTGGTTTATATCTCCGCCGTCGCGTTGATTGGCGCGCTCTCTTACATCCTGCTGGTGGGCGATGTGAAGCGCGTTGGATAATCTTTCAACTGTGGAATATGCGCCACACCACTGCGCATAATCCACTTTCTTAAGGCAGGTGCAGTCAAGCATCGGCTTTTTACTATCTTGCCGAAGAGTTTTAAACGCAGTTTGCGGGTGGCGCGCCAGTAAGCGGCATTGAGCTTCTCTGGCTGCTTCAGTAACACCGAACGCAGAATCTCTGCGCTATCCAGCGCATAGCTAATCCCTTCCAGAGAACTGGCGCTGATAAATCCCGCCGCTTCACCAATCAGAAAGGCGTTGTCCTTACCGCAGACAAAATCCTGCCAGCGTGAGGGAAACAGCACCGTGCATTTTTCACTTTTCACCGCCTTACCAAACTGGAACTGAAAGGCGCTCATTTTCTCTTTCAGCGTCGTGAAACGCGTCTGACCGTCTTTCATCGGATAGGCACCGCCAAAGATAAAATAACCGTCTTTGCTGATACTCCATGAATAACAGTCGGTTATCGCATTATCAAAGATGCAGGAGTAGAACGGCACCGGATGCTTCTCTGCGAACCACTGCTGGATAGCGACATATTTACGAATCTGATGATCCGGATAAAGATGTCGCCGCACCATCGAGTTTGCGCCATCGGCACCCACCAGATAACGGGCGGTAATATGCTGCTCCCAGCCGTCTGCACGAAAAATGACATGCCATTTATCATCCTCACGCCAGATTTTTCGACACAGGCTGTCGTGGTAAACCTCAACGCTGGCGGGGATCAGCGACTTCATCCACAAGTCGAAGGCATGGCGATTAATATTGATATAGCTCCGCTGGTAGTTACGCGTGAGCGATGCGGCGACGTCGACGGTTTTGACGCTGAAAATCTGCGGATTGGCGATTACATCGACAGGAAGCGTCAGTCCATCGCGAATAAAAGAACGCTGCGCGTCCGGTGCCAGCAGACCACCACAAGGCTTGCTGAAACCTTCAGTACCGCACTGGTGCTTTTTATCCAGCGCGATCACCTGCATTTTGCCTGCTAACTGCCGCGCCAACGCCGACCCCGCCGGGCCGAGGCCAATAATCGCCACGTCGAAATGTTCCATCTTTTTACTCACATTCATCACGATGGCAAAAGACTATTGTCTGAAAGTGAAGTCCTTGTGAAGTATGATGGCGGGAAACGTTTTGTATCAGGATCACGCCATGAAACAACTCACCAACGCTTCACGAAATCACCTGCTCACCAATACCAATACCTGGACACCCGACAGCCAGTGGCTGGTGTTTGATGTGCGTCCTTCTGGCGCGTCGTTTACCGGCGAGACCATTGAGCGCGTGAATATCCATACCGGCGAGGTCGAGGTTATCTACCGGGCGTCACAGGGCGCACACGTCGGCGTGGTGACCGTTCATCCGAAGTCAGAGAAATATGTCTTCATCCACGGACCTGAAAATCCTGATGAAACATGGCATTACGATTTCCATCACCGCCGTGGCGTGATTGTTGAAAGTGGAAAGGTGAGTAATCTCGATGCAATGGATATTACCGTTCCGTACACCCCAGGGGCGCTACGCGGCGGCAGCCATGTGCATGTTTTTAGCCCGAACGGTGAAATGGTGAGTTTTACCTATAACGACCATGTAATGCATGAACTCGATTCGGCGCTGGATTTGCGAAACGTCGGGGTTGCCGTACCGTTTGGCCCGGTCAACGTACAAAAGCAGCATCCGCGTGAATACAGCGGTAGCCACTGGTGCGTGCTGGTGAGTAAAACTACGCCCGCGCCGCAGCCTGGCAGTGATGAAATCAATCGCGCTTATGAAGAGGGATGGGTAGGAAATCACGCGCTGGCGTTTATTGGCGACACGCTTTCGCCAAAGGGCGAGAAAGTACCGGAGCTGTTTATCGTTGAGTTACCGCAAGATGAAGCTGGCTGGAAAGCAGCTGGTGGTGCGCCGTTAAGCGGAACGGAAACAACCCTGCCCGCGCCGCCGCGTGGCGTCGTGCAGCGACGTTTAACCTTTACACACCATCGGACTTATCCGGGGTTAGTCAACGTCCCGCGCCACTGGGTGCGCTGTAATCCACAGGGTACGCAAATCGCGTTTTTAATGCGTGATGATAACGGCATTGTGCAACTGTGGCTTATCTCGCCACAGGGAGGCGAGCCGCGCCAGTTAACCCATAACAAAACGGATATCCAGTCTGCATTTAACTGGCATCCATCAGGAGAGTGGCTGGGAGTTGTGCTGGATAACCGCATTGCCTGCGTACATGCGCAAAGCGGTGAAGTTGAGTATTTAACTGATAATCACGCCAACCCACCTTCGGCAGACGCCGTGGTCTTCTCGCCGGACGGTAAATGGCTGGCGTGGATGGAAGCAGGTCAGCTGTGGATCACCGAAACGGGTCGCTAGTCAGTTCGCTGGCATTCTGGCTGGTGGAATAACGGCATTGATGGCTTGCGCGTCGGCTTCGCTTTTTTCCACGCGCGAGCGCACCGAACTGTCTTTGCGGAACGCATCCCACGGCAGCAAAAGTGTGTCCATGACTGCGGTAAATGGCATATCGAGAATCGCCAGCGATTTGGTTCCCCAGTTTGTTGTGTCATCGCCAATCATGGTGACACTGGCGCGGGTGCCGGGATACGTTCCCTCCTTACCTCCGGTATGGGACATTACGCTGGAGCATCCTCCGAGTAATGTCATTCCGCTGCATATCATGGACGCTAACAACACATTTCTTATCATAATAAATTCATCTGTTAATCGTGGGTGTTGGCATGATGTGTTATAGCGATCCCTTGCCGAAAATAACATCATCATCATGTCGCACTGTGGCGGCTATCGCACTTTAACGTTTCGTGCTGTCCTCCAGTCTATGCAATAGACCACAAACTGCAAAAAAAAGTCCGTTGGAAAGGCTTGAAAAGTGCATATCCAGACCCATTTTTATACCGTAGCTGATGAGAACGCGCCTGATGGGTGTTCTGGCTACCCGACCTGTCCATTGTGGAAGGTCTTATATTCTCGCTGATTTCAGGAGCTATTGATTATGCGTAACTTTGATTTATCCCCGCTTTATCGTTCTGCTATTGGATTTGACCGTTTGTTTAACCACTTAGAAAACAACCAGAGCCAGAGTAATGGTGGCTACCCTCCGTATAACGTTGAGCTGGTAGACGAAAACCATTACCGCATTGCTATCGCTGTCGCGGGGTTTGCTGAGAGTGAACTGGAAATTACCGCCCAGGACAATCTGTTGGTGGTGAAAGGTGCCCATGCTGACGAACAAAAAGAGCGCACCTATCTGTACCAGGGCATCGCAGAACGCAACTTCGAACGCAAATTCCAGTTAGCTGAGAACATTCATGTTCGTGGCGCTAACCTGGTGAATGGTTTGCTGTATATCGATCTTGAACGCGTGATTCCGGAAGCGAAAAAACCGCGCCGTATCGAAATCAACTAATTCCCTAAGGCCGCCAGGCGCGGCCTGACATTTCCATGCTCGCCGTCAGGGAGCATATGCGAATCTTCGGATTTGCAGGTACTTACTCGCTTCTTAGAAGGAGAAATGACTATGCGTAACTTCGATTTATCCCCACTGATGCGTCAATGGATCGGTTTTGACAAACTGGCTAACGCATTGCAAAACGCCGGTGAAAGCCAGAGCTTCCCGCCGTACAACATTGAGAAAAGCGACGATAACCACTACCGCATTACCCTGGCGTTGGCTGGTTTCCGTCAGGAAGATTTAGAGATTCAACTGGAAGGTACGCGCCTGAGCGTAAAAGGCACGCCTGAGCAGCCAAAAGAAGAGAAAAAATGGTTGCATCAAGGGCTTATGAATCAGCCATTTAGTCTGAGCTTTACGCTGGCTGAAAATATGGAAGTCTCTGGCGCAACCTTCGTTAATGGTTTGCTGCATATTGATTTAATTCGTAATGAGCCTGAACCCATCGCTGCGCAGCGTATCGCTATCAGCGAACGTCCCGCGTTAAATAGCTAATTAGCTATTCTTTTTGCCCCGCCAGCCTGGTGGGGCTTTTTTTATCAACCATCTTCAACTCTGTATTAATTTTCGTCAGGTTAAGATGTTCCGGCACTCTCTTTCCCGTGATAATGTGCGCCATAAGGCAAATCTGCTTCACCGATTCAGCCATAATCCCTGGTAATTAAAATGTTATTTCAAGAGAAATGGACGATGAGTGATATAGCATTAACAGTCAGTATTCTGGCTTTGGTGGCGGTCGTCGGTTTGTTTATCGGCAACGTCAAGTTTCGCGGCATAGGATTAGGCATTGGCGGCGTGCTGTTTGGTGGGATCATCGTCGGCCATTTCGTTTCTCAGGCTGGGATGACATTAAGTAGCGATATGCTGCATGTTATCCAGGAATTTGGCCTGATCCTGTTTGTTTATACCATCGGGATTCAGGTGGGGCCGGGCTTCTTTGCCTCATTGCGCGTCTCCGGGTTACGCCTCAACTTGTTTGCTGTTCTGATAGTCATTATCGGCGGTCTGGTTACCGCAATCTTGCATAAACTTTTCGATATTCCACTGCCTGTGGTGCTGGGGATTTTCTCTGGCGCGGTCACCAATACGCCAGCATTGGGGGCAGGTCAGCAAATCTTACGCGACCTCGGCACACCGATGGAGATGGTCGATCAGATGGGGATGAGTTACGCGATGGCGTATCCATTCGGCATTTGTGGGATTTTGTTCACCATGTGGATGCTGCGGGTTATTTTCCGCGTCAATGTTGAGACTGAGGCCCAGCAGCACGAGTCCACGCGAACCAACGGCGGTGCGCTAATCAGGACGATTAACATCCGTGTTGAAAACCCTAATTTGCATAATTTAGCCATTAAAGATGTGCCAATTCTTAATGGCGATAAAGTTATCTGCTCACGATTGAAACGAGAAGAAACCCTAAAAGTACCTTCGCCAGATACCATTATCCAACTTGGCGATTTGCTGCATCTGGTGGGACAGCCTGCGGATTTGCATAATGCACAGTTGGTGATTGGTCAGGAGGTGGATACTTCGCTATCAACGAAAGGCACCGATTTGCGCGTCGAACGCGTGGTGGTCACCAATGAAAATGTGCTCGGTAAACGTATTCGCGACCTGCACTTTAAAGAACGCTATGACGTTGTTATCTCGCGCCTGAACCGTGCCGGGGTTGAACTGGTCGCCAGTGGCGATATTAGCCTGCAATTTGGCGATATCCTCAACCTGGTGGGGCGGCCTTCTGCTATTGATGCCGTTGCCAATGTATTAGGTAATGCGCAGCAAAAACTGCAACAGGTTCAGATGTTACCGGTGTTTATTGGTATCGGTCTTGGCGTGTTGTTAGGCTCCATTCCCGTGTTTGTGCCTGGATTCCCGGCGGCATTGAAGCTGGGGCTGGCGGGGGGGCCGCTGATTATGGCGCTGATCCTTGGGCGTATTGGCAGTATCGGCAAGCTGTACTGGTTTATGCCACCAAGCGCCAACCTCGCGCTGCGGGAGCTGGGGATCGTACTGTTCCTCTCGGTAGTGGGTCTGAAATCCGGTGGGAATTTTGTCGATACCCTGGTCAATGGCGAAGGACTAAGCTGGATTGGTTATGGTGCCCTGATCACCGCTGTTCCGCTGATTACAGTCGGCATTCTGGCGCGGATGTTAGCCAAAATGAATTATCTCTCGATGTGCGGGATGTTGGCTGGTTCTATGACCGATCCTCCGGCGCTGGCGTTTGCCAATAATCTTCATCCTACCAGCGGTGCGGCGGCGCTCTCTTACGCCACGGTCTATCCGTTAGTCATGTTCCTGCGTATTATCACCCCCCAATTACTGGCGGTGCTCTTCTGGAGTATCGGTTAACTCTTTTCCGGGTGGAGTCGCCGTAAATGGCACTCCACCTGGTATTTCTGAACATCATCGAGTCATTTACACTCTCACCATTTTGGTTGTGACTGGTTTGTATTCTTCAGTACGGCTGACGGTGCATAACCAAATTTATGCTTAAAGGCTTTGCTAAAATGAAAGGAGTCGAAGAAGTTGAGTGTATCAGCGACTTCGCCAACCGAGTTCCCTTCTTGCTTTAAGAGTGAGAGCGCCAGATCCAGACGCGCATCAAGGTAATATTCTTTCGGTGTCTTACCGGTGTAACGTAAAAACAGGCGACGCAACCAGGTCTCGCTACAGGGGATGGTGGCGGCCATATCGGCAACACTCCAGCGTTGTTGCAGGCTGGCATGTAAAGTGGCAATTAATTTTTCAATTTGCCGCCGTTGCGGATCTTTTTTGCCGTCCGCGTACATAAGACAAATCCACTGATAAATAATTTTCGTCAGAAAAGCGACCGCCAGATTATTTTTTATTGTTTCTGGTGAAGTAATTAACTCAGCAACTTCGGTGAGTTCCTGATTATAAAATTCGCCATTATAAATAATGCTCTGCTGGCCGACGGGAATATCCATCATGCTGGTGGGGGTAAATTCCATCCAGTACTGTTCCCAGACTAAACCTTCACAGTGATAAGAGTGAATATCCATCGGCTTTAAAAATATAATACAGTTGCCATGCAGTGTTATTTGCTCACCATTCTTTAAAAGAATTTTTCCACATCCTTGCACGGTATACACCGCCACCCAGGAGTTGGCGATAAGCGGTTTCTTCTTGTCTCGCGGCCAGATTACGCGGTAATGCTCATCGGCATAGGTGTGCCAGAGTGAGATTAGAGAAATTCCGCTGGAGATCACATTTTCGTTAATCAATAAGGGAATATTGTATGGAGTATCGTTTTTTACATCCGAACTTTGCAATTTTCCATTCATTTTAATATCCCTCCGGCGAATTATGCTCACAACCTGAACTTAACAGAAAACAATCCGTTCAGGGATATGACGTTTGTATTTTAAGAATCTGACTGCCTGACCCGACGCATTTTACCTCTCCCTATATTCATGCGTCCGGGACATAAACATAAATAAGGGCTATGAGATGAATTCGTTACAAATCTTGAGTTTTGTCGGTTTTACGCTGCTGGTGGCGGTTATCACCTGGTGGAAAGTTCGTAAAACGGATACCGGATCGCAACAAGGCTATTTTCTTGCAGGGCGATCGCTAAAAGCACCGGTTATTGCCGCTTCGTTAATGTTAACCAACCTTTCCACGGAACAACTGGTCGGCCTTTCCGGGCAAGCCTACAAAAGCGGCATGTCGGTGATGGGTTGGGAAGTCACTTCTGCGGTGACGCTGCTCTTCCTCGCGCTGATCTTTTTGCCACGCTACCTGAAACGCGGCATTGCTACCATCCCCGATTTCCTTGAGGAGCGTTATGATAAAACTACGCGCATTATCATCGACTTCTGTTTCCTCATTGCCACCGGCGTCTGCTTTCTGCCGATTGTTCTCTACTCCGGCGCGTTGGCGCTCAACAGCCTGTTTCACGTGGGTGAATCGCTACAACTTTCCGATGGCGCGGCTATCTGGTTACTGGTGATTTTGCTCGGTCTGGCGGGGATTCTGTATGCGGTGATTGGTGGGCTGCGCGCAATGGCGGTGGCGGACTCCATCAACGGTATTGGGCTGGTTATCGGCGGTTTGATGGTGCCAGTATTCGGCCTGATCGCGATGGGTAAGGGCAGCTTTTTGCAAGGTATTGAACAACTCACCACCGTTCACGCCGAGAAATTAAACTCAGTAGGCGGCCCGACCGATCCTTTGCCGATAGGTGCCGCATTTACCGGTTTGATTCTGGTAAATACCTTTTACTGGTGTACTAATCAGGGCATCGTGCAACGCACGCTGGCGTCAAAAAGCCTGGCGGAAGGGCAAAAGGGGGCGCTGTTAACGGCGGTGCTGAAAATGCTCGACCCGCTGGTACTGGTGCTGCCAGGGTTGATTGCGTTTCATCTGTATCAGGATCTACCGAAAGCCGACATGGCCTACCCGACGCTGGTCAATAACGTTCTGCCAGTGCCACTGGTGGGTTTCTTCGGCGCGGTGTTATTTGGTGCGGTGATCAGTACCTTCAACGGCTTTCTGAATAGCGCCAGTACGTTATTCAGTATGGGTATTTACCGGCGCATCATTAACCAGAATGCCGAGCCGCAGCAGCTGGTCACCGTCGGGCGCAAATTTGGTTTCTTTATCGCCATCGTTTCGGTGCTGGTCGCGCCGTGGATCGCCAACGCGCCGCAGGGGCTGTATAGCTGGATGAAACAGCTCAACGGTATTTACAACGTGCCGCTGGTTACCATCATCATTATGGGCTTTTTCTTCCCGCGCATTCCGGCGCTGGCGGCAAAAGTGGCGATGGGGATTGGCATAATCAGCTACATCACCATCAACTATCTGGTGAAGTTCGACTTCCATTTCCTCTATGTGCTGGCCTGTACGTTCTGCATCAACGTGGTCGTGATGCTGGTGATCGGTTTTATCAAACCGCGCGCCACGCCGTTCACCTTCAAAGATGCGTTTGCGGTGGACATGAAACCGTGGAAAAACGTCAAGATCGCGTCAATTGGCATCCTGTTCGCGATGATTGGCGTCTATGCCGGGCTGGCTGAATTCGGCGGCTACGGTACGCGCTGGTTAGCGATGATCAGTTATTTCATTGCCGCCGTAGTGATTGTCTACCTGATTTTTGACAGCTGGCGGCATCGTCACGACCCAGCCGTAACCTTTACTCCCGACGCGAAGGATAGCCTATGAAACGCCCCAATTTTCTGTTCATCATGACCGATACCCAGGCCACCAATATGGTCGGTTGCTATAGCGGTAAGCCGCTGAATACGCAAAATATTGATAGTCTGGCGGCGGAAGGTATTCGCTTTAATTCCGCCTACACCTGTTCACCGGTTTGTACACCGGCGCGCGCCGGGCTGTTTACCGGTATCTACGCTAACCAGTCCGGGCCGTGGACCAACAACGTCGCGCCGGGTAAAAACATCTCCACTATGGGACGCTACTTTAAGGATGCGGGCTATCACACCTGTTACATTGGCAAATGGCATCTCGACGGTCATGACTATTTCGGCACTGGCGAGTGTCCGCCGGAGTGGGACGCTGATTACTGGTTCGATGGGGCGAACTACCTTAGCGAACTGACGGAAAAAGAGATCAGCCTGTGGCGCAATGGCCTAAACAGCGTTGAGGATTTACAGGCGAACCATATCGACGAAACCTTCACCTGGGCGCACCGCATCAGCAATCGGGCGGTAGATTTTCTGCAACAGCCCGCGCGCGCCGAGGAACCCTTCCTGATGGTGGTTTCGTATGATGAGCCGCATCACCCGTTCACCTGTCCGGTGGAGTATTTAGAGAAATACGCTGATTTTTACTACGAACTTGGCGAGAAATCACAGGATGACCTGGCGAACAAACCGGAACATCACCGCTTATGGGCGCAGGCGATGCCATCGCCAGTCGGTGATGACGGGCTTTATCACCATCCGCTCTATTTTGCCTGCAATGACTTTGTTGATGACCAAATCGGACGAGTCATCAATGCCTTAACGCCAGAACAACGTGAAAATACGTGGGTCATTTATACCTCCGATCACGGTGAAATGATGGGCGCACATAAGCTCATTAGCAAAGGCGCGGCGATGTATGACGACATTACTCGCATCCCGCTGATTATCCGCTCGCCACAAGGAGAGTCGCGACAGGTTGATATGCCAGTCAGCCATATTGATTTACTACCGACAATGATGGCGCTGGCGGATATTGAAAAACCTGACATATTGCCAGGGGAAAATATCCTCACAGCGAAAGAGCCACGCGGCGTGATGGTGGAATTTAACCGCTACGAGATTGAGCATGACAGCTTTGGCGGCTTTATTCCGGTGCGTTGCTGGGTGACGGATGACTTTAAACTGGTGCTCAACCTCTTCACCAGTGATGAACTTTACGATCGCCGTAATGACCCAAATGAAATGCATAACCTGATCGATGATATTCGTTTTGCCGACGTTCGCAGCAAAATGCATGACGCCTTATTGGGTTACATGGACAAAATTCGCGATCCGTTCCGCAGTTACCAATGGAGCCTCCGTCCGTGGCGCAAAGATGCGCAACCGCGCTGGATGGGGGCGTTCCGCCCTCGCCCACAGGATGGTTATTCTCCAGTGGTACGCGACTATGACACCGGTTTACCGACGCAAGGGGTGAAAGTCGAGGATAAAAAACAGAAGTTCTGACGATGATGCCCGCTGGCGGAAACCTGGCGGGCAATATTCAGGCTGCTTAAACCAGTGAACTGCCAGTCAGGAAAGAAAAAATCAGGAATATCAGTAGAAGGCTGCACACGATGCCGATACCAAAAAGCAAGGTATGGAAAGCCAGCGTCCCGCCGCCAAATACCAGAGCGCCGCGAATGCTCCAGCGATTTTCCTTACGCATACCGCCAACAAATGCGCAAAGTAGCGCAGCAATGGCCAGTGCGATACCGCCTTGATCGAGGATTTTATCGACATCAGGCGTTTCTTTTTTTTCCACGGTGGTAATTTTTTCGCCTTTTATTCCGGCGAGAAGACCTCTTTTAATTTCAGCCGTTTTGTCCGCCACGATGCTTTCAAGCGTTGGCGGTGGCGCGGAAAAAGGGCCGAATGAAAAGTGGATAATCCCCATCATTAAGGCGATGGCACCGAACAGCATGCCCAATGAACTGATTTTATTTTGCGCTATGATACCCATCTGACCTCCTTGTAGCGGATGGCAAAGCATATCAAGAAAACATCAACCGAAATTCCTAAAAAGAGACGGATAAAACATCGCTATTGTGAAATTGCAAAGGAGCAACAATGAAAATTTCCCGCCTCGGAGAAGCGCCTGATTACCGCTTTTCGTTGGCTAATGAACGTACATTTCTGGCGTGGATCCGTACTGCATTAGGGTTTCTGGCAGCAGGTGTGGGGCTGGATCAACTTGCGCCAGACTTCGCCACGCCCGTCATTCGCGAGCTGCTGGCGTTATTGCTATGCTTATTCTCTGGCGGACTGGCAATGTATGGTTACCTGCGCTGGTTACGCAATGAAAAAGCGATGCGTCTGAAAGAAGATTTACCTTACACCAACAGCTTATTAATCATTAGCTTAATATTGATGATCGTGGCGGTGATCGTTATGGGACTGGTGTTGTATGCCGGATAGCCGCAAAGCCAGACGGATTGCCGACCCAGGCCTTCAGCCGGAACGCACATCGCTGGCATGGTTTCGTACCACGCTGGGCTACGGTGCGTTGATGGCGCTGGCAATCAAACATAACTGGCACCAGTCAGGCATATTGTTCTGGATTTCTATTGGCATCCTCGCCCTTGTGGCACTAATCCTCTGGCGCTATACACGAAATCGTAATTTAATGGATGTGGCTAATAGCGATTTTTCCCAAATTTGCGTAATCCGTGACAAATTTATGATCTCCCTCGCGGTGTTATCTCTCGCAATACTGTTTGCTGTTACGCATATACACCAACTTATCGTATTAATTGAGAGAATCACATGACAGGAAGTCAGGTTATAGATGCTAAAGAGGACAGGCATAAACTGGTTGTAGAGTATAAAGATACATTACAACCAGTTGATTTTTATAAGAATTTAAAACAGAGGGGCATCCGCGCCGTGCAACTCATTCCCCATATAGAATTTAATGACCGAGGCGAGCTGACGGCAGCGTCGGTGACAACCGAGTTATGGGGACAATTTTTAATCGCCCTGTTCGAGTGTTGGGTGCGGACAGATATCAGTCGTATATCAATCGAGCTTTTTGATGTCACGCTGCAAAAATGGTGCGGGAACGAAAGCCAACAACCACAGAGGGGGTGTCAGGAGTGTGACTGGTATCTCCTTTGCCCTCATGCCGGGGATGGTCAGCCGGATAAGGTGCTTTGTGCTGGCTATCAGGCTTTTTATTCCCACTCCGCGCCACACATGCGGGTAATGCGCGACTTGATAAAGCAGCATCGTTCTCCTGTGGAGCTGATGACGATGCTGTGGTGACGTAAGTTAAACGGGCTGTCCCTGCTGCGACATCCGCGTCGCCAGCGGCAGCCAGCACAGCACAATTAACATTCCCATTAAGGTCATCAATAGCCCCAGGCTTCCCTGGCCGGTTTGCGGCAGCATCGCGGAGAGCGACGCCAGCACGCCGGAACCAATGTTTTGCAGACCGCCGACCAGTGCGCCAGCCGTGCCCGCCAGGAAGGGGAAAGGCTCCATCGCGCCGCTAGTTGCCAGCGGAAACAGCATCCCGGCACCGAAAAAGAACAATGCTGCGGGAACGAGCAGTGTCCAGACACTCATTACGCCAAACCAGCTGGGGATCCACATCATCAGTCCTGCCAGCAGGCAACAGATAACGGACTGCCACATTAACGAAGAGAACCGTTTATTCGGGCGTCCGGCAAACCATGCACCGAAAAATGCCGCCGGAATTGGCAGAATAAACAAAATACTGACCGTCATACTGCTCAGCCCTAATACTGCGCCCATCAGCACCCCAGAACAGGCTTCGAAAGCGGCAATCCCTGCCAGACCGCCAATCAGCATCAGTAAATAGCAGTTAAAACCACCATTTCCAAAGAGCGTTTTATAGCTGGTGAGCAGACGCGTACGCGGTGCATCGACAGGGCGCGTTTCTGGCATCCAGCGTGCCATACTGAAGGTCACACCAGCACAAAGCATCAGTAAAAACAGGTAACAGGCTCGCCAGTTCCACATGGTATCCAGTAGACCGCCAATGAGTGGTGCGAGCAAAGGGCTGACGAGAATACCCATATTTAACATGCTATTAGCGTGGCGTAGCTGTGTCCGTTCATACAAATCACGCGGCAATGTACGCGCCATCACACCACCGACACCGGTTCCCATCCCTTGCATTGCGCTGGCAGTAATCAATACCGTCAGGCTGGAGGTGGTGACCGCAACCAGCGTTGCTAACATAAAAATGGACATTCCGATGAGGATCACCGGGCGGCGACCTACCCTGTCGGAAATTGGGCCATAAAATAGTTGTGAGACACCGTAGGTCAGCAGATAAGCGCCCATTACGCTCTGCACCGCCCCTTCACGGACGTTGAGATCGCGCGCCATATCGGCAATAGCAGGAATATAAATAGTTTGCGCCATCTGACCGACGGCCACGAGTAATACCAACATCAATAATAAATTGACGTTTCTATGCCTTTTCATTATCACAGACGCTTATAAAAATATATTTAGAATAAGTTACTACGCATTCGAATAAATGCGGGAGAGAAATCTATCACATTGATAAATGTTAGCCAGATATATATGAGGAATAGTAATAAGAAAAACGGCAGAATATATAAACAAAAGCGGCAATAAATGTTGCCGGAATAGGGATAAAACCTTAACGCCACATCCGCCAGCATCGCATCCGACACCCATTTGCAAGCAGAATATAAAAGGGGAGCGGTTTCCCGCTCCCCTTTAGTGCGGCTTGAATCTGAATTACTTAAGATATTTCAGAACAGCATCAAGCAGTTGCAGTGCTGCAACAATGAGTTTGAGGATAAGAATGGCGATATCCACCAGGCTCATACGCGTCTCCTGTGGTTCAGGAGCACTACCAGCCGACGTACCTTTCCGCTGCCTGTTGCCAGCTGTTGTGCACGCGGTCTCTCAAGGAGAAACGTTGTGCTGTTGACATAACACAGTGTGCTCACGCGGGGTTAAGGCGCTGACGGCACCACCCGTTTCAGCCAGGACTTAGTGCGCCGGGTAACGATGCGGCCCCGCATAACACATTGCGTACAGTGATATTATAGAAGTGCACTGTATAAATAAACAGTAATTTTTGGACAAATTGCAAACTGTGATCGATACTCGACTATGCGTTAAAAAAGTCAAAATTCGTGCCGAAATTGCGTGTTCTATGCGGAACACGTATACTTTCAGTGTTGACATAATACAGTGTGCTTTGCGGTTACCAGCCGCGAGCGGCTGACGAAACCTCGCTCCGGCGGGGTTTTTTGTTACCTGCGATTCAGTACAAAACGTGATCAATCCCTCAATTTTCCTTTGATGAAAAATTTTCCATTGTCTCCCCTGTAAACCTGTGCTTGTATAAATATTGTTAAACACAAAACCAACAAGGTCCCCAATGACTATTTCCATGCTCAACGCAAAACTACTACCAACTGCGCCATCCGCCGCAGTGGTCGTCGTGCGTGTGGTGGTGGTCGTCGGCAATGCGCCGTAGGGACTGGAACAACACACGATTCCAAAACCCCGCCGGCGCAAACCGGGCGGGGTTTTTCGTTTAAGCGCCCCCGGAAAGTCGGCTCAGAAGAAAAGGACTGGAGTATGGCAAGTTCGGGCATAATATCGACACGCAAGCGTTTTACTGGCGCAGAATTTATCGTTCATTTTCTGGAACAGCAGGGCATTAAGATTGTGACGGGGATACCTGGCGGCTCGATTCTCCCTGTCTATGACGCCTTAAGCCAAAGCACGCAAATCCGCCATATTCTGGCTCGTCACGAACAAGGCGCGGGATTTATCGCCCAGGGGATGGCGCGTACCGACGGCAAACCCGCAGTTTGCATGGCCTGTAGTGGGCCGGGGGCGACTAATCTGGTGACTGCCATTGCCGATGCGCGGCTGGACTCTATCCCGCTGATTTGCATCACCGGTCAGGTTCCTGCCTCAATGATTGGCACCGACGCTTTCCAGGAAGTCGATACCTACGGCATCTCTATCCCCATCACCAAACATAACTATCTGGTCAGACATATCGAAGAACTCCCGCAGGTCATGAGCGATGCCTTCCGCATTGCGCAATCAGGCCGTCCTGGCCCGGTGTGGATAGACATTCCTAAGGATGTGCAAACAGCGGTTTTTGAGATTGAAGAACAACCTGTTATGGCAGAAAAAGCCGCCGCCCCCACCTTTAGCGAAGAAAGCGTTCGTGACGCTGCGGCAATGATTAACGCCGCCAAACGCCCGGTGCTTTATCTGGGGGGCGGTGTCATTAACGCGCCTGCACGGGTGCGTGAACTGGCAGAGAAAGCCCAGTTGCCCACCACCATGACCTTAATGGCGCTGGGCATGTTGCCGAAAGCGCATCCACTGTCGCTGGGTATGCTGGGGATGCACGGTGTGCGCAGCACCAACTATATCTTGCAGGAGGCGGATCTGCTGATTGTTCTCGGAGCACGTTTTGATGACCGGGCGATTGGCAAAACGGAGGAGTTCTGTCCGAACGCCAAAATCATCCATGTGGATATTGACCGCGCAGAGCTGGGTAAAGTGAAGCAACCGCATGTGGCGATACAGGCGGATGTCGATGACGTGCTGGCGCAACTGATCCCGCAGGTGGAAGCCCAGCCGCGAGCAGAGTGGCATCAACTGGTGGCTGATTTACAGCGCGAATACCCGTGTCCAATTCCAAAAGCGTGCGATCCGTTAACACATTACGGCCTGATTAATGCCGTTGCCGCCTGCGTGGATGACAACGCGATTATTACCACTGATGTTGGTCAGCATCAGATGTGGACGGCGCAGGCCTATCCGCTCAATCGCCCACGTCAGTGGCTGACCTCCGGTGGGCTGGGTACGATGGGCTTCGGCCTGCCTGCGGCGATTGGCGCGGCGCTGGCGAACCCCGATCGCAAAGTGTTGTGTTTTTCCGGTGACGGCAGTCTGATGATGAATATTCAGGAGATGGCCACCGCCAGCGAAAACCAGCTTGATGTCAAAATCATTCTGATGAACAACGAAGCTCTGGGGCTGGTGCATCAGCAACAAAGTCTGTTCTACAAGCAGGGTGTTTTTGCTGCCACTTATCCGGGCAAAATCAACTTTATGCAGATTGCCGCCGGATTCGGCCTCGAAACGTGTGATTTGAATAACGAAGCCGATCCGCAGGCCGCATTGCAGGAAATGATTAATCGCCCTGGTCCGGCACTGATCCATGTACGGATTGATGCGGAAGAAAAAGTTTACCCGATGGTGCCGCCAGGTGCGGCGAATACTGAAATGGTGGGGGAATAAACCATGCAAAATACAACTCATGACAACGTGATTCTGGAACTCACCGTTCGCAACCATCCTGGTGTAATGACCCACGTTTGTGGGCTTTTTGCCCGCCGCGCCTTTAACGTTGAGGGCATTCTCTGTCTGCCTGTTCAGGACAGCGACAAAAGCCATATCTGGCTACTGGTGAATGATGATCAGCGGCTGGAGCAGATGATAAGCCAGATAGACAAACTGGAAGATGTGGTAAAAGTGCAGCGTAATCAGTCCGACCCGACCATGTTTAACAAGATTGCTGTGTTCTTTCAGTAACCGCTCAAGGCTTGAACAGCGGCGCGCTTATCGTTAAGGTAAGCGCGTTTTTTTTACCCGCCAGGACAAGACCATGATAACCGTTGCCCTTATAGACGATCACCTTATCGTCCGCTCCGGCTTTGCGCAGTTGCTGGGGCTGGAACCTGATTTGCAGGTAGTTGCCGAGTTTGGTTCGGGGCGCGAGGCGCTGGCCGGGTTGCCAGGGCGCGGTGTGCAGGTGTGTATTTGCGACATCTCTATGCCGGATATTTCCGGTCTGGAGCTGCTAAGCCAACTACCGAAAGGCATGGCGACAATTATGCTCTCCGTTCACGACAGTCCGGCGCTGGTTGAACAGGCGCTCAATGCGGGGGCACGCGGCTTTCTCTCCAAACGCTGTAGCCCGGACGAACTGATTGCTGCGGTGCATACCGTTGCCACGGGCGGCTGTTATCTGACGCCAGATATCGCCATTAAACTGGCATCCGGTCGTCAGGATCCGCTGACCAAACGCGAACGTCAGGTAGCGGAAAAGCTGGCGCAAGGGATGGCGGTGAAAGAGATTGCCGCCGAACTGGGCTTGTCGCCGAAAACTGTGCACGTACATCGCGCTAATCTGATGGACAAACTGGGCGTCAGTAACGATGTTGAACTGGCTCGCCGCATGTTTGATGGCTGGTGATGAAGACATTTTTCTCCCGCTTAAATACTGTAATTTCCTGCTTTTTTATCTTCTCTGCCGCATGGTTTTGCCTGTGGAGTATTAGCCTGCATCTGGTTGAACGACCGGATCTGGCGGTATTGCTGTTTCCGTTTGGTCTGCGACTGGGGCTGATGTTGCAATGCCCGCGCGGATACTGGCCCGTGTTGCTGGGCGCGGAATGGCTGCTGATTTACTGGCTGACGCAGGCTGTCGGGTTAACGCATTTTCCGTTATTGATGATCGGTAGTTTATTGACGTTACTGCCCGTGGCGTTGATTTCCCGCTTTCGCCATCAGCGCGACTGGCGCACATTGTTGTTACAGGGGGCTGCGTTAACGGCGGCAGCGTTGTTACAGTCGCTGCCCTGGCTTTGGCACGGGTATGGTAACGAATCGTGGAACGCGCTGTTATTAACCTTAACAGGTGGTCTGACGCTGGCTCCTGTTTGCCTTGTGTTCTGGCACTACCTGGCTAATAACACCTGGCTGCCGCTAGGGCCGTCGCTGGTTTCTCAGCCGATAAACTGGCGCGGGCGGCATCTGATTTGGTACTTGCTGCTGTTTGTTATCAGCCTCTGGCTGCAATTGGGACTGCCGAACGAACTGTCGCGTTTTACGCCATTCTGCCTGGCGCTGCCGATTATCGCTCTGGCCTGGCACTATGGTTGGCAAGGGGCGCTGATTGCGACGTTGATGAATGCCATTGCACTGATTGCCAGCCAGACATGGCGCGATCATCCGGTAGATTTATTGCTCTCGCTTTTGGTGCAAAGTCTGACAGGGCTGTTACTGGGCGCAGGCATCCAGCGGTTGCGTGAACTTAACCAGTCGCTGCAAAAGGAGCTGGCACGCAATCAGCATCTTGCCGAACGTTTGCTGGAAACCGAAGAGAGCGTGCGCCGCGATGTGGCGCGTGAACTGCACGACGATATCGGTCAGACCATCACCGCCATTCGTACTCAGGCGGGCATTGTTCAGCGGCTGGCGGCAGATAACGCCAGCGTGAAGCAGAGCGGGCAGTTAATCGAACAACTGTCGCTGGGCGTTTACGACGCGGTGCGCCGCTTATTAGGACGGTTACGTCCGCGCCAGTTGGATGATCTCACCCTGGAGCAGGCTATCCGTTCATTGATGCGAGAAATGGAGCTGGAAGGTCGCGGCATTGTCAGTCATCTTGAATGGCGGATAGATGAATCAGCATTAAGTGAAAACCAGCGTGTGACGCTGTTTCGTGTCTGCCAGGAAGGGCTGAACAACATTGTGAAACATGCCGATGCCAGTGCGGTCACGCTGCAAGGCTGGCAGCAGGATGAGCGATTAATGCTGGTGATTGACGACGATGGTAGCGGTTTGCCGCCAGATTCAGGGCAGCACGGTTTTGGTCTCACCGGAATGCGTGAGCGCGTAACGGCGTTGGGCGGCACCTTGACCATATCCTGTCTGCACGGCACGCGCGTCAGTGTCTCTCTACCCCAACGTTATGTGTAAGGCTTGATGATGTTGCAGTTCCTGAAAGCACCTGCCGACGCGCCGCTGATAAGCGATAAACGTGAAATTGATGCCCGCTATCGTTACTGGCGTCGGCATATTTTGCTGACAATCTGGTTGGGCTATGCGCTGTTTTATTTCACGCGTAAGAGTTTTAACGCCGCTATGCCAGAAATCCTTGCCACTGGCGTGCTAAGTCGTAGCGATATCGGCCTGTTAGCAACCCTGTTTTACATCACCTACGGTTTGTCGAAGTTTGTTTCCGGCATTGTCAGCGACCGCTCAAATGCGCGTTATTTTATGGGGATGGGGCTTATTGCGACTGGCATCATCAACATTCTGTTTGGATTTTCCACTTCGCTATGGGCGTTTGCCGTGCTCTGGGTGTTGAACGCTTTTTTCCAGGGCTGGGGTTCGCCGGTTTGTGCGCGGCTGTTAACCGCCTGGTATTCACGTACCGAGCGCGGCGGTTGGTGGGCGTTATGGAACACGGCGCATAACGTTGGCGGCGCGTTGATCCCTATTGTGATGGCGGCAGTTGCGCTGCATTACAGCTGGCGTATCGGGATGATGGTTGCCGGTTGTATGGCGATAGTCGTGGGGATTTTTCTTTGCTGGCGACTGCGCGATCGCCCGCAGGCATTAGGTTTACCGGCGGTCGGCGAATGGCGACACGACGCGCTGGAGGTCGCCCAGCAGCAGGAGGGCGCAGGGCTGACGCGTAAAGAGATCCTCACCAAATATGTGTTGCTGAATCCGTATATCTGGTTGCTTTCGTTCTGCTACGTGCTGGTCTACGTGGTTCGCGCAGCGATCAACGACTGGGGCAACTTGTACATGTCCGAGACGCTGGGCGTCGATCTGGTCACGGCGAATACGGCGGTGACGATGTTTGAACTGGGCGGATTTATCGGTGCGCTGGTTGCCGGTTGGGGTTCGGACAAACTGTTTAACGGCAACCGTGGGCCGATGAATTTGATTTTCGCCGCCGGGATTTTGCTATCAGTCGGTTCGCTGTGGCTAATGCCGTTTGCCAGCTACGTGATGCAGGCGACTTGCTTCTTCACCATTGGTTTTTTTGTTTTTGGCCCACAGATGTTAATCGGTATGGCGGCAGCAGAGTGTTCCCACAAAGAAGCGGCAGGGGCGGCGACGGGGTTTGTCGGCTTGTTTGCTTACCTGGGGGCGTCGCTTGCTGGTTGGCCGCTGGCGAAAGTGCTCGATACCTGGCACTGGAGCGGTTTTTTTGTGGTTATCTCCATTGCCGCCGGGATCTCGGCCTTGCTATTACTGCCCTTTTTGAATGCTCAGGCACCGCGCGAAGCGTGATACATCTCACCTTTTTACCTCATATCCGGCAAAACTAAGAAATTTTCCAGGTTTTGCCTGGACACTATCTCAGGCCTGATTGGCTGCTGATTTTTACAATGCCATCATTCATTAATTCTTTCCCCAATTAATTCAAGTTGCAGGAATACATGCAGCTAAAGCACCTGTGGCTTGAAGAATGATGGGAAATCAGGAGTAACCCATGCTGGCTTTCCTCAACCAGGTTCGCAAGCCGACTCTGGATCTTCCGCTCGAAGTGCGGCGCAAAATGTGGTTCAAACCGTTCATGCAATCCTACCTGGTGGTCTTTATTGGCTACCTGACGATGTATCTGATTCGCAAGAACTTTAACATTGCGCAGAACGACATGATCTCCACTTACGGGTTGAGCATGACGCAGTTGGGGATGATCGGCCTGGGCTTCTCCATCACTTATGGCGTGGGTAAAACGCTGGTCTCCTACTACGCCGACGGCAAAAACACCAAACAGTTCCTGCCTTTCATGCTGATCCTCTCTGCCATTTGTATGCTGGGCTTCAGCGCCAGTATGGGCAGCGGATCGGTTAGCCTGTTCCTGATGATTGCGTTTTACGCCTTAAGCGGCTTTTTCCAGAGTACTGGCGGCTCATGCAGTTATTCCACCATCACCAAATGGACGCCGCGTCGTAAGCGCGGGACGTTTCTCGGTTTCTGGAACATTTCCCACAACCTCGGCGGTGCGGGCGCGGCGGGTGTGGCGCTGTTCGGCGCAAATTACCTGTTCGACGGTCATGTGATCGGCATGTTTATTTTCCCGTCGATTATCGCGCTGATTGTCGGTTTTATCGGCCTGCGTTACGGCAGTGACTCCCCTGAAGCGTATGGCCTCGGTAAAGCCGAAGAACTGTTTGGTGAAGAGATCAGCGAAGAGGACAAAGAGACGGAATCCACGGATATGACCAAGTGGCAGATCTTTGTTGAGTATGTGCTGAAAAACAAAGTGATCTGGCTGCTGTGCTTCGCCAACATCTTCCTGTATGTGGTGCGTATTGGTATCGACCAGTGGTCAACCGTATACGCGTTCCAGGAACTGAAACTCTCTAAAGCGGTGGCGATTCAGGGCTTTACGCTGTTTGAAGCAGGCGCACTGGTCGGTACTCTGCTGTGGGGCTGGCTCTCTGACCTGGCGAACGGTCGCCGTGGCCTGGTAGCCTGCATCGCGCTGGCGCTGATTATCGCGACACTCGGTGTGTATCAGCACGCCAGCAATCAATATATCTACCTGGCTTCTCTCTTTGCATTAGGTTTCCTGGTATTTGGTCCGCAACTGTTGATTGGCGTGGCGGCTGTTGGCTTTGTACCGAAAAAAGCGATCGGCGCTGCCGACGGGATTAAAGGCACCTTCGCCTACCTGATTGGTGACAGCTTTGCCAAGTTAGGTCTGGGGATGATTGCCGATGGTACTCCGGTATTCGGCCTCACCGGCTGGGCTGGAACCTTCGCCGCGCTGGATATCGCCGCAATTGGCTGTATCTGTCTGATGGCGATAGTCGCGGTGATGGAAGAACGCAAAATCCGCCGCGAGAAAAAAATTCAGCAGTTGACAGTGGCATAAACGTAACTGGTGACTTTTGCCCGGCATGACGCCGGGCATTTTTTTATTCCGCAATTTCCAGCGTAGTGAAGGCAAACTTCTCGCCATCAAACAACCCCTGGCTGGTCAGTTTCAACGCGGGGATCACTGGCAGGGAAAGAAACGCCATCTGAATAAACGGTTCATCCGGTAACGAACCACATTTGCGGGCGGCAACTTTCAGGGCGTCAATTTGCTCCGCCAGCGACTGCGCCGTGTCGGTGCTCATCAGGCCGGCAATGGGCAACGGTAGATGGCTCTGCACCTGACCGTCACGCACCACACACAGCCCGCCGCCATCCTGAATCACCTGATTTACCGCCAGCGCCATCTCTTCCGTACTACGACCGATCACCACAATGTTATGGCTGTCATGGCTAACCGTCGCAGCCAGTGCACCTTCATTCAGACCAAAGCCCCCAAGCAAACCACAGGCCGGAGCCAGTCGTTGCCCGTAACGCTCAAGCACGGCAATAAAGCACACATCATCGCGATCAAAACCATTTTCGCTATAGACGCTGGAGCGGGAGTGCGTAATCAGCTCATTATGGATAACGTCAATGACCCGATAGCGTTTTCCGGGCGTAAATTGTAGGGCAAAGTCGCTGGCGGAAACCGGCTGGCGAGCAATAGTATTGCCATACGGTGGGGCGGATTGCGCCAGTCTCGCCGACTCTTGTGCTTGCAAGGTTTGCGCGTCAATCGGTTCGCCTTTCACCAGTACCTGCTGCACCGTGACCTTACGCGCATCACTTAACAGGACGATATCGGCCTGCTTGCCGGGCGCCAGTAAACCGAGATGATTAAGACCAAAATGGCGCGCTGTTGACCAACTGGCGACGCGATATGCCACATGCAGCGGCACATTGTGCTGTTCGATCAGGCGGCGAATTAAGGCATCGATATGCCCTTCATGGGCGATTTCCCACGGGTTACGGTCATCGGTACAGAGCATACATTGCGGGCTATTAAATTCGTTGATTAACGGAGCCAGCGCGTTGAGGTTGCGGGCAGCGGATCCTTCGCGGATCATCAACGACATGCCGAGTTGTAATTTCCGACGGCCTTCTTCCAGCAAATAGCTCTCATGGCAGTTTTCAATACCGGCAGCAATATAGGCGTTAAGTTCTTTACCGCCTAAACCGGGGCAGTGACCGTCCAGCGTCAGATGGCGAAACGCGTCCAGTTTATCGAGCAGCGCATCCTGCCCGCTAATTACGCCAGGGTAGTCCATCATTTCCGCGAGGCCGGTAACCTGCGGGTGATCTCGCCAGGCGAGCATCTGTTCGAGAGTAAAACTGGCGCCGTTTACATCGCAGCCTTCCAGTGCGGGTACGCAAGAGCTGACTTGCAAATACTGATTCTGCTTTGCCTGTTCTGCGCAGCGAGCAAACCAGGCGAATCCGGATTCGCCCATGACATTGACGATTTCATGGGGATCGCAAATAACAGTTGTCAGGCCGCGTGGCAGGGTGGCGGTTTCAAAGGTGACTGGCGTCATCATGCTGGATTCAATATGCAGGTGAGCATCAATAAATCCTGGTACTGCCGTTGCGCCGTTAGCATCAATTCGGTGCAAAGCCGGAGCGTTGACGTATTCTGCGCCAACACCAGCAATGTAACGCCCTTTAATCACAATCGGGCCGGAAATTTCTCCGCCATTGATCAGATCCAAAATAGAGACATTATCAATAATATAATCGGCAACGGCTTCGCCACGGGATACGGCTAACAATTCCTGGTATTCGCTCCGACTAATGTAATGAAATTTATGGCTAATAGAATTATTCATGTTTTTCTCATTTTGATTTTATCAAATTGATTATTATTTATCATAAAGAAACGTCGCGAGATTATTAAAGAATATCCATTAATGTGCAATTGAAATGTGATAATTATCACTGAACCAGTGTTGTCATTTGTTTTACAAAAGCAAGGATTTAAATTTCCTTCAATGGACAAAAAAATGAATAATGACAATACCGATTACGTGAGTAATGAATCAGGGACGCTTTCGCGATTATTTAAACTTCCTCAACATGGAACCACCGTCCGCACAGAATTGATTGCGGGGATGACTACTTTTTTAACCATGGTGTACATCGTTTTTGTTAACCCGCAAATCCTTGGCGCGGCACAAATGGACCCGAAAGTGGTATTTGTCACCACCTGTTTAATTGCCGGTATTGGCAGTATTGCGATGGGGATATTTGCTAACTTACCCGTGGCGCTGGCACCGGCAATGGGGCTGAACGCCTTCTTCGCGTTCGTGGTCGTGGGGGCGATGGGGATCTCCTGGCAGACCGGGATGGGAGCCATATTCTGGGGCGCAATCGGACTGTTTTTGCTCACGCTCTTTCGTATCCGTTACTGGATGATTTCCAACATTCCATTAAGTTTACGTATTGGTATCACCAGTGGTATCGGGTTATTTATTGCCTTGATGGGATTAAAAAATACCGGTGTTATTGTCGCCAATAAAGATACGCTGGTTATGATTGGCGATTTAAGTTCTCACGGCGTGTTGTTAGGTATTTTAGGTTTTTTTATTATAACCGTGTTGTCATCACGTAATTTTCATGCGGCGGTGTTGGTTTCTATTGTTGTTACTTCCTGCTGTGGATTATTTTTCGGTGATGTTCATTTTAGCGGTATCTATTCCATTCCACCCGATATTAGCGGTGTCATTGGTGAAGTCGATTTGAGCGGCGCGTTGTCGCTTGAACTTGCCGGTATCATTTTCTCCTTTATGCTGATCAACCTATTTGATTCATCAGGAACATTAATTGGGGTAACTGATAAAGCTGGCTTAATAGATAGTAACGGTAAATTCCCCAATATGAATAAGGCGCTGTATGTCGATAGCGTCAGTTCGGTGGCGGGTGCGTTTATCGGCACCTCGTCTGTTACTGCCTATATTGAAAGTACTTCTGGTGTGGCGGTCGGTGGCCGCACGGGGCTGACTGCGGTTGTGGTCGGCGTTATGTTCCTGTTGGTTATGTTCTTCTCACCGCTGGTGGCAATGGTTCCACCCTATGCGACTGCCGGGGCGCTCATCTTCGTGGGCGTGTTAATGACCTCAAGTCTGGCGCGCGTTAACTGGGATGATTTTACCGAATCGGTGCCCGCATTTATTACTACGGTGATGATGCCCTTTACTTTCTCGATCACTGAAGGTATCGCGCTGGGCTTTATGTCGTACTGCATTATGAAAGTTTGTACCGGACGATGGCGCGATCTGAACCTGTGTGTGGTGGTTGTAGCGGCGCTGTTTGCGCTGAAAATCATCCTGGTGGATTAGTATCTGATAAGTGTTTCCAGATATCATGAGGGCCGGTTACGCAGGAGAACTCATGATCTGGATTATGCTTGCCACACTGGCGGTGGTGTTTGTGGTTGGTTTTCGGGTGCTGACATCCGGGGCCAGAAAGGCGATTCGCCGTCTCAGCGATCGGCTGAATATTGATGTCGTACCCGTCGAATCGATGGTCGATCAGATGGGAAAGTCAGCGGGTGACGAATTTTTACGTTATCTGCATCGCCCGGATGAGTCGCACCTGCAAAATGCTGCGCAGGTGTTGCTCATCTGGCAAATTGTCATTGTCGATGGTAGCGAACAGAACCTGTTGCAATGGCATCGAATTTTACAAAAAGCCCGCCTCGCAGCTCCCATTACCGACGCACAGGTCAGGCTGGCGCTGGGTTTTCTGCGCGAAACTGAACCTGAAATGCAGGAGATTAACGCTTTCCAGATGCGCTATAACGCGTTCTTTCAGCCTGCCGAGGGCGTTCACTGGCTGCATTAAAACCGCTTCGTCTTATCAGCCTACAGACCGCGCCTGACCTGTAGGGGGGATAAGGCGTTCATGCCGCATTCGGTAATCTTTGCCCTGTTCCGTTTCGATCTTAACTCCAGCTCAAGCAACACCGTAAAAGTTGCAGAAACGTTAAATACGTCACACATTTCAATGCTAAACTGACCGGCTTTCCCCTGAAACATGCCACGGGTAACACCATGAGTGAACATATCGAAGAAAACTGTGGCGCGGATGCCATCACCCGACCGAACTGGTCAGCCGTTTTCTCGGTGGCGTTTTGCGTTGCCTGCCTGATTATCGTTGAGTTTTTACCTGTCAGTTTGCTGACGCCGATGGCGCAGGATTTAGGGATTTCGGAAGGGCTTGCCGGGCAATCGGTGACTGTGACCGCCTTTGTGGCGATGTTTGCCAGTTTGTTTATTACCCAGACAATTCAGGCCACCGACCGCCGCTACGTTGTCATTCTGTTCGCCGTCTTGCTGACGCTCTCTTGCTTGCTGGTTTCCTTTGCCAGCTCGTTCAGAATGTTATTAATCGGTCGAGCCTGTCTCGGGCTGGCGCTGGGCGGATTCTGGGCGATGTCAGCGTCGCTGACTATGCGTCTGGTGCCACCTCGTACGGTGCCGAAGGCGCTGTCGGTGATCTTCGGCGCGGTTTCTATTGCGCTGGTGATTGCCGCGCCGTTAGGCAGCTTTTTAGGTGAGCTTATTGGCTGGCGCAATGTCTTTAATGCGGCAGCGGTGATGGGCGTGCTGTGTATTATCTGGATTATCAAATCATTGCCTTCGCTACCTGGCGAACCGTCACATCAGAAGCAAAATACCTTCCGCCTGTTGCAGCGTCCGGGGGTGATGGCCGGGATGATTGCTATCTTTATGTCCTTTGCGGGGCAGTTCGCTTTCTTCACGTATATTCGTCCTGTGTATATGAATCTGGCGGGATTCGGCGTGGATGGCTTAACACTGGTACTGCTGAGTTTTGGTATCGCCAGTTTTGTCGGTACGTCGCTTTCGTCGATCATTCTTAAACGTTCAGTAAAACTGGCCTTAGCGGGAGCACCGTTAGTGCTTGCTCTTAGTGCGCTGGTACTGACGTTGTGGGGAAGCGATAAAATTGTTGCTACCGGTGTGGCGATTATCTGGGGGCTGACCTTTGCTTTAATTCCCGTGGGCTGGTCAACGTGGATCACCCGCTCATTAGCCGACCAGGCAGAAAAGGCGGGATCTATTCAGGTGGCTGTTATTCAGCTTGCCAATACCTGCGGCGCGGCAATTGGTGGTTATGCACTGGATAACATTGGTCTGACTTCGCCGTTAATATTGTCCGGCACGTTGATGTTGCTTACCGCGCTGTTGGTTACTGCAAAAGTGCAAATGAAGAAATCCTGATATCAGGTTAAAGAAGTGTTGGTCAGTGGCTGTTGCCGCTCTTACATATCCGGGCATTCTACCCTGCCCAACGCTTCCCAGTAGTTACTCTGATTATTACGCTCCATCGCCACGATGGCTTCGCGTATGTGTTGTTTATTGCTTTCATCAGACAACATTAACTTTTCCCACGCTTCATCTGATAACGATGCCTGCGGGGTACAAATTTTTCGCAAATCCTGTAATACCGTATTTTTCTCTTTCGCCGATTGTAACGAGCTAAAAGGCGATTCGGCATACACCATACCCGGCATCGCGAAAACAGCGAAAATAAGAAGTAGCGTCGTTGGTTTCATGAGTTCTACCTTTTTACAAATGGCATCGAATGAAGCATAAGTGTAGTTTGTTTTCATCGCTCTAATCATGCTGTACGAAACGCGTTTTAGTATTCAGTAAGAAGTGCCAGACCTTATATTCCTCTTTTATTCCTTTTTCTTCTTATCGATAGCATTTCGTTTTTTAACCGCAGCGACCTTACCGCTATAGTCAGGTCATCATTAATAAAAGGATAAAAAATGAAACTGACAACACATCATCTACGAACAGGAGCAGCGTTATTACTGGCAGGAATACTACTGGTAGGCTGCGACCAGCAAAGCAGCGATACCAAACACATTAAAGTTGGCGTCATAAACGGTGCCGAACAAGATGTGGCGGAAGTCGCAAAAAAAGTGGCTAAAGAGAAGTATGGCCTTGAGGTTGAACTGATTGGATTTAGCGGTTCATTGCTGCCGAACGATGCAACAGATCATGGTGAACTGGATGCCAATGTATTCCAGCATCGTCCTTTCCTTGAACAGGATAATCAGGCGCACGGTTATAAACTGGTGGCGGTGGGAAATACCTTTGTATTCCCCATGGCGGGATATTCGAAAAAAATTAAAACGGTCGATCAGCTAAAAGATGGGGCGACAGTGGCGATTCCGAATGATCCGACCAACCTTGGGCGGGCGTTGTTACTTTTGCAAAAAGAGAAACTGATTACGTTGAAAGAAGGGAAAGGTTTACTGCCAACGGCATTGGATATTACCGATAACCCGCGTCATTTGCAGATAATGGAACTGGAGGGGGCACAGTTGCCGCGTGTACTGGACGACCCGAAAGTGGATGTGGCGATTATCAGCACGACTTATATTCAGCAAACCGGGCTTTCCCCGGTGCATGACAGCGTATTTATTGAAGATAAAAATTCGCCGTATGTGAACATTCTGGTGGCGCGGGAAGATAACAAGGATGCAGAAAACGTGAAGGAATTTTTGCAATCTTATCAATCACCAGAAGTTGCTAAAGCGGCAGAAACTATCTTTAACGGTGGCGCGGTGCCGGGCTGGTAATTATCAACCGCGCCGCGCCAGACGATCACATTTTTCTGGCGCGGCGGCGGGAATCCATTGAAATCAAAATCACCGATGACAGAATCAGCAGCGTTCCCAGCCAGTCAGGTAATGTGAAAGTGATCCCCAGCAACAGCAAAGAGAGCAGCGCGCTACTTAATGGTTCTGCACAGCTCAAAATGCTGGCTTTTGGCCCGCCAATTAACTGTGCGCCTTTCAGATACAGACTAAAGGTTAGCGAAGTTCCAATTACCACCAGATAGAAAAATGCCAGAATCAGGCTGCCATTAACCACGAAATTTGTTCCTTGTCCGGCATAAAAGGGCAACAGGATCAGACCTCCAATGAGCATACTCCAGCCGACCACTGGCAACGTGCCGTAACGGGAAATGAGCGTTGAGGGGTATGTCGTATAGAATGCGGCAGCAAATGCCGAGGCGATACCCCAGAATAACGCAGCAGGAGAGATCGATAATGACGTCGGATTACCGTGCGTCACCAATAAAAACGTACCAATCAGCGATGTCAGAATGGCGCAAAAAACCAGGATGCCGGGGCGTGATTTACGTACCAGTGAGAACCATGCCACGATAATCGTTGGTGATAAAAATTGCAGCACCGTTGCTGTAGCGGCATTGGATTTTTCAATTGTCAGTAAGAAAGTAAGCTGGACGGTCAGTGCGCCAACAACGGAAAAAATCAGCAGGCTGATGGCATCTTTATGATTTTTAATGATTGAGAAGACTTTATCGCCGTGGACAAAGGAGAGCGTTAGCAGAATAAAACCGGCAAATATCAGTCGCGTCATAGTCAGAAACTGCGATGACATCTGGCTTTGCTCCATGATGTATTGTGCGCAGACACCTGAACTTCCCCACAATACGGCGGCAATTAGAACGTTCAGCATCCCCTTTCTGGTGGAACCCATTTTTCCCCTCTACATACGGTTTTGTCATTTATGTATGCAGGCATGATAGCAAAAATGGCAAGGATGGCTCTGTTCATATAAGGCATATTTATGTTGCCTTTCAGCAATAGTTACGTATCTTGAGCAATAACAGGCAGACCATTGATACGTCTGACATTATTATCGCCAGCCAGAAGCAGTCTGAAAATAAAATCGACCGTGAGGCTTTTATATTATCCTCGTCGGAATCATAAATATTTTTCTCATAAGTATCCTTCATAGTTTGCGTCGGTCGTTATTCAAAAGCATTGAAATCTCTTATCACGTCGCAACGAAATATTTTGGCATTAGCGTCGCTGACAAATAGCGTGGGTAATTTGATGAGGTCGAGCATTATTCTTTATCTTTATGAAACGCGTGAAATGCTTATTAAACCGTCATGTTATGGCGTTATCATTTTTTTCTGACAGCATGTTACTGTTCGCTTTTTAAACGCGAAGAATGTTATGCAAATCCATAAAGTGATCAAACCCGAGTTTGTGAAGAAGTTTTCCTGTGTCGGACCTGACTGCCTGATTTCCTGTTGTCAGGGATGGCAAATAGATATCGACAAGAAAACTCATCATGATTACCTCAACGCACACCATCCGGAAATTTCCAGGCTGGCGAAAGAGAATTTGATGCTGGTGCGAAAAGGTAAACAAAGATATTCGAGAATTAAGCTGGACGCGCAGGGGCAGTGTCCGTTTCTCGACGAAAATAAACTCTGCCTGGTTCATCGCGAGCTGGGAGGCAACGCGCTTTCAGTTACCTGTTCTACTTATCCACGTTGTAAAAAGCACTACGCGGATACAACTCGTTATTCGATGACGCTTTCATGTCCGGAAGTAGCCCGGCTGGTATTGTTCGATGCCGACAGCATGTTAGTGCATGAACAAGATGAGCTGCTGGCGAAGGCGAAAAACAATATCATCGCCCGGCAGCAGCCGGTTAATCAGATCCAACAGATTGTGCATCTCTTTGCCTGGCACCTTCTACAGTCGCCATCGTTGAACGTTGAAGAGAACCTGATGGCGCTGGCACAGTTTATGGTTTACTTGCAACGCATTGAGTTCGATCTGCATCGCCATTTTGCGCAGGCCGAACAGTATCATCAGGAACTATTAAGCGAGCTGGCGGCAGGTATAAGTTTGATTCATCGCTCAACGTCAACGGAGTCGGTTGGATTGAAGGTGCGCGCGCTGTCGGCATTGGGTTCACTTATCGCGAATGAAGGTGCCAGGGATAACATTATCGCTGGGGTGCATCGGAAGATGGCAGTGTATTTAAACATTACAGCCAGCACGGATAAGCAGGATCTGGTCGATAAGTTTGCAGTTCTGGATAAGCAATGGCAGCAGCTTTGCCAGGATTCTATCCTCAGCGCCCCGCATGTATTGCGCAATTTACTGACCTACAAAATTTACCACTGTCATTTTCCGGATGCTGATTTCTCAACGATCATGCGCCAGGTTTACCGTTTAATCCTCGATTATTTCTATATTAAGCATTTGTTGAGTGTGACATCGCTGGAAGTAACACCAGATGAGGCAACGGTGTTGAAGATTGTGGCGAGCCTTGCCGAGAAAACTTTGCATTCGCCAATTATCAATGAGCGGATGGATAAAGCGATTGACATGATCAATGCCGGGGACGATCTCTCCTGTCTGCTGTTGATTTGTTAAATTCGCCTGCCGGAGACTGGGTTAAGTCTTTGTCTGACATGTCGCCGCCATTGCAATAAATGTTAAGAACGAACTCGGTTAAGCCGAATGAATCATGAACAGAAGAAAATGTCTGGTTTTAATCGTATTACAAGGGATTGGTGAACATCAGAAGAGGCATTTTGGCGGAAGATCACAGGAGTCGAACCTGCCCGGGACCGCTGGCGGCCCCAACTGGATTTGAAGTCCAGCCGCCTCACCGGAGACGACGATCTTCCGCGCCTCGATTGCTACATGGAGGCGGGGCGCATTATAGCTAGTTCCTCGCCTTATCACATCCCCCATCACACTTTTTTCCGTATCGTTTCGTCTTGCCATGATCCCTTTCACAGAAACCTTCAGCAAATCCATAAGTTACATTTTGGCGCTACCGCGATCACAGAAAACAAGAAACGTAAGTTGATAACAAAAAATAGCAATATCCGCACTCTTAAGGATGGTTTACTTTCGGGCTGTCTGACTGGCGCCTTCTTCACTTGTCATGCATGCGGTAACTAAAATTTCAGAACGAAAGGAACGGATTATGAAAATCAGCGATGGAAACTGGCTTATTCAACCTGGTCTTAATTTGATTCACCCCATCCAGGTTTTTGATGTTGAGCACCGGGGAAAGGAGATGGTGGTTTATGCCGCGCCGCGTGATGTGCGGGAGCGTACCTGGCAGTTGGATACGCCGCTGTTTACGCTGCGCTTTTTTTCACCTCAGGAAGGTGTGGTTGGCGTGCGGATTGAGCATTTTCAAGGGGCGCTGGATAGCGGTCCGCATTACCCGATTAATGTGTTGCATGACGTTCCGGTGGAGATGCAAAACACGAGTGAATATGCCGAGCTGAAGAGCGGTAATTTGAGTGTTCGCGTTACCAAAGGGGAATTCTGGTCGCTCGATTTTCTGCGCAATGGTGTGCGCATTACCGGTAGCCAGTTGAAAAATAACGGCTATATACAGGATACCAACACCAACCGTAGCTACATGTTTGAGCGGTTGGATCTCGGTGTCGGTGAAACGGTATACGGTCTGGGGGAACGCTTCACTGCGCTGGTGCGTAACGGTCAGACGGTGGAAACCTGGAACCGTGATGGCGGAACCAGCACCGAACAGGCGTACAAAAACATCCCGTTCTATATCACCAACCGTGGCTACGGTGTGCTGGTTAATCATCCGCAGTGCGTCTCGTTTGAAGTGGGATCGGAGAAAGTCTCCAAAGTACAGTTCAGCGTTGAGGGTGAATATCTCGAATACTTTGTTATCGATGGCCCGACGCCGAAAGCGGTGCTCGATCGTTATACCCGTTTTACCGGGCGTCCGGCGTTGCCGCCAGCATGGTCCTTTGGTTTGTGGTTAACGACTTCATTTACCACTAATTATGATGAAGCAACGGTAAACAGCTTTATCGACGGCATGGCGGAACGGAATCTGCCTCTACATGTTTTCCACTTCGACTGTTTCTGGATGAAAGCTTTCCAGTGGTGCGATTTTGAGTGGGATCCGGTAACTTTCCCTGACCCGGAAGGGATGATCCGCCGCCTGAAAGCGAAAGGGCTGAAAATCTGCGTCTGGATTAACCCCTATATAGGGCAAAAATCCCCGGTATTTAAAGAGTTGCAAGAGAAAGGATATTTACTCAAACACCCGGACGGCTCGTTATGGCAATGGGATAAATGGCAGCCAGGCCTGGCGATTTATGACTTTACCAACCCAGATGCCTGCAAATGGTACGCCGATAAACTGAAAGGCCTGGTAGCGATGGGCGTCGATTGCTTTAAGACCGACTTTGGCGAACGTATTCCAACAGACGTTCAGTGGTTTGACGGTTCCGATCCGCAGAAAATGCATAACCATTATGCATACATCTACAACGAACTGGTGTGGAACGTGCTCAAGGAAACCGTCGGCGAGGAAGAAGCCGTCTTGTTTGCCCGCTCGGCCTCCGTCGGTGCGCAGAAATTCCCGGTACACTGGGGCGGCGACTGTTACGCTAACTACGAATCAATGGCGGAAAGCCTGCGCGGTGGTTTATCTATCGGCCTTTCTGGGTTTGGTTTCTGGAGCCACGATATCGGTGGCTTTGAGAATACCGCTCCGGCACACGTTTACAAACGCTGGTGCGCATTTGGTTTGCTCTCCAGCCATAGCCGTTTACATGGCAGCAAATCTTATCGTGTGCCGTGGGCTTATGATGATGAATCCTGCGATGTCGTGCGCCATTTCACTCAGCTTAAATGCCGTATGATGCCGTATCTGTACCGCGAAGCCGCTCGTGCTAACGCGCTGGGTACGCCGATGATGCGCGCAATGGTGATGGAGTTCCCGGACGATCCGGCCTGTGATTATCTTGACCGTCAATACATGTTGGGCGACAGCGTGATGGTTGCGCCAGTGTTCTCTGAAGTGGGCGATGTACAGTTTTATCTGCCAGAAGGTCGCTGGACGCATCTGTGGCATAACGATGAAACAGAAGGCAGCCGTTGGCATAAACAGCAGCATGATTTTCTTAGTTTGCCGGTTTACGTGCGTGACAACACCTTACTGGCGCTGGGGAACAATGACCAACGCCCCGACTACGCGTGGCATGAAGGCACGGCTTTCCAGCTTTTTAATCTGCAAGACGGGCATGAAGCTGTCTGTGAAGTGCCCGCCGCCGATGGTTCGGTGATCTTCACCCTGAAAGCGGCGCGTACTGGCAATACGATTACCGTGACAGGCGCGGGCGAGGCGAAGAACTGGACACTGTGCTTGCGTAATATTGCGAAAGTAAATGGTTTGCAAGGCGGTTCGCAGGCTGAAAGTGACTTGGGCGTGGTGGTGACGCCTCAAGGGAATGCGCTGACAATTACGTTGTAATTTATTGAAGGAATGCCGGGTACGGCTATGTCGTGCCCGGCGAGATTGATTTTTACTGCACTGGCTCCGTTGACGTGACTTCGCCACTGGAAACTACGCCAGCATTCATGGTTTGGGTTACCTGCTGCTTTTCAGCGTTCACAGCATGGAGTTGTCCATTAACCGTGGGTTTTAGCGGTACATCGGTCTGGATATCGCCGCTGGCGGTGAGCTGAATATTGCCATCGCCCGTAATAGGTAACTCTGGCCATCCCCACTGTTGCAAAATGTTCATCGGCACACCGCGTCCGTTCAGGCTGATATGGGTCTGGCGCTGCGGCGTTTGTGAGACACTGGCAGTGGCTTCAAGAATGCCTTTCTCGGTAAACGCGCTAAGTTCGCTGATATTCACCGTGCTGCTATTGGCGGTTAGCGCCAGCGACGGACGACGAACGTCGACACGATTGAACGTTGCGGCGGCGGCATTCAGGTTCGCCGTGCCACTCCACACCCCCCACTTATGCTCGGCAACCAGCGTCAGATTCGCGCCATAACCATCCAGCGCGGTGAGCTGCCACGGAAAGTCAGGGTCGATATCAATGATCAGGTTGCGGCTGGCGCTAAATCTCTTCAGTTGCAGAGTGTTTAACCAGGCGGGAGTTTGCTGCATCCACAACTGTTGCCAGTTTTTCGGCAAGGTAAATTCCAGCCCGACAATCGCTGCGTCGTCGAGGAGCAGCGTTTTTCCATCGCGTTGCCAGTTCCCTGACGTTCGTACCATTCCGCCTTCCCAACGGCTGGTAAACTGGCGAAGCGCGACGCCCTGTGGGGAAAACTCCGCGTTCATAATGGGGTCAAATAAATGCAGCGAACCATAAATAAACTCGCTGGCGTTCATTGACAGCTTGCCTTCCTGCGTCTGCCAGTCATCTTTAATGAAGGTCATGTTGCGCAAGCTGAGATCGAGGTCGGTCACCGCCCAGTCCGGACCTTGCAGGCGAGCGTCGATCACTTCAAGGCGGCCAATCTGCAACGACGGGACAGAGCGCAAAGGTGCAAAGAAATCGGTCAGAGATTTTTCGCTTTGCAGACGGATATCGGCCAGGCGCAGATTTTCTACCTGCCAGCTACCATCGGCATTACGCTGCGCATTACCGGTTAATGAGCCACGGGCGATATCGGCGCCCAGATTCGTAAGCGTGACGCGATCGTTATCAATAGTGCCTTCAATCAGTACATTGGTAGCAGCAACATCGTTGAGCGACAGAGAGCCGGCACTGAACTGAATTTGAGCCTTCGTGCCCAGGACTTTACCGGCTTCCGGCGACCACGGAACGACGCCGCCATTTACTCGCTGTGCGCTGAGATTCCACTCGCTATTGGGACTGTTAAACGCCATATCACGCAGTTGCAGACGATCCGCTTTGAACGGTAACGGCGCGGTCTGGTCGGTGAGATTCAACGTCCCGTTTTCCAGCAGGATAGTATCGACATGGCGTGGTTCGCTCAGTTGCCGACTACTTAGCGCAATATCGACACTTTTCGCCACCAGAGTGGCGGGTTGACCATCGCGACCGAATGTGACGTTCTCCAGCACGATATGAGATGGTGCGGAAAACCGGTGATCCATCGCTCCGAAGGTCAAATGATAGTCGCTATTCCTGGAAATCCATGCGCTGATATGCTCTGCTCCCCAGCGGGTTTGCAGAAGGAAATAGAGGCCAGCGATCGCCACGAATAGCGCGATGAAAATGTAGAGAAGCAGCTTCCCAATAAATTTCATGGTCTTCCATCCCGTGAAATGCACATAAGGGAGTTATGCACGATTTACGCGCATTCCTCAAGGCGGGAATGGAGAAAGCGAGTGGCTACGACGGTAAAGAATTTTACCGCCGTGAGTGGATTACTGTTTTTCTGGCGGGAAAATCAGGTTCAGCACAATGGCAGTGATACCGCCAGCGGCGATCCCGGAGGAGAGCAGGTTTTTCAGCCAGTCAGGGGCAAACTGCAAAATCAGCGGCTGCTGAGAAACGCCCAGACCGACCGCCAGCGACAGCGCGATAATCAGAATGGCCCGACGATTCAGCGGTTCACGAGAAACGATACGCACACCTGATGCGGCGATAGTACCAAACATCACCAGCGTAGCGCCGCCAAGTACCGGTTCCGGAATATGCTGCACAAAACCGCTCACAGCCGGGAACAGGCCGAGCACAATCAGCATCAGTGCGACGACAAAACCGACATAACGGCTGGCAACACCGGTCAACTGGATCACACCGTTGTTCTGCCCGAAGCAGGAGTTCGGGAAGGTGTTAAACACCGCCGATACAAACGAGTTCAGGCCGTTTGCCAGTACGCCGCCTTTCAGGCGTTTCATGTACAGCGGACCGGAAACCGGTTGTTCGGAAACGTCGGAGGTGGCGGTGATATCGCCAATAGTTTCCAGCGAGGTGATCATAAAGACCAGCATCAGCGGCAACAGCAAACTCCATTCAATACCAAGCCCGTAATAGAGCGGTGTTGGCACCATAATCAGTTCTTGCGTCATCGGCTCGTTGCTTTCTGGCAACATGCCCATAAACCACGCCAGCGCATATCCGGCTGCCATCGCAATCACCAGCGAGGCCACGCGTAAGTAAGGGTTACGTTGACGGTTAAGCAGAATGATTAAAGCTAAGACCACGCCCGCCAGCAGCAAATTTTTCGGCGCGCCAAAGGTGTTATCGTTCATGGCCGCATAACCGCCGCCAATGGACGTTAACCCAACCTGTATTAGCGACAGGCCGATAATCATTACTACGACGCCAGAAACCAGAGGCGTAATAATGCGGCGCGCCAGATGTAAAACGCGGGAGATTACCATTTCGGTGCAACTTGCCAGCATCAGTGTGCCGAAGAGCGCCGCCATCATGGTAGGAACATCGGCGCCACCGGTCTTCAGTGCCGTTCCGCCCATAATTAGCGGAGCAACGAAGTTAAAGCTGGTGCCCTGAATAGACAATAACCCGGAACCAACCGGCCCCCAGGCTTTAATCTGAATAATCGACGCCACACCGGAAGCAAACAGCGACATACTAATAATGTGTTGCGTGTCCTGTGCTGGTAAACCCAGCGCCTGGCAAATTAACAGTGCTGGCGTGATTACCGCGACAAACATCGCCAGCAGATGCTGACAGGCGGCAAACAGAGTTTGAGCAAGCGGCGGACGATCTTCAAGACGATAAATCAGTTCGCTGTTTTGAGCCTGCGCAACCGGTTGCGCATTTTCTGACTCTAGGGTGGAAACAGACATCGAAAACAATCCCGTGGTGGCAAAGCGGGCATTTTAGCTGACCGAAAGGCAAAAGCAAACGTTTGCCATGCATTCTTCTAAATATTTAAATGCGATAAATGCACTTTTTTATATAACTTTTGGTTGTTTTCTGCTTAAAATCCATGCCATTTTTTTATTTTCAGCTGAGAATTCGAACCGGGATAGCATGACTCGATACTCGTCATATTTCGCCCTAATGCACATGCGCGATGAAGTATGACGAGTGTGAAAGAGTGGTGCGGACACAAAGGAGTAACTATGTTTCATCTCGATACTTTAGCAACGCTTGTTGCAGCAACCCTGACGTTGCTGCTCGGGCGCAAGTTGGTCCATTCCGTCTCCTTTCTGAAGAAATACACCATACCTGAACCGGTTGCCGGAGGGTTGCTGGTGGCACTGGCGCTGCTGGTGCTGAAAAAAAGTATGGGCTGGGAAGTTAATTTTGATATGTCCCTGCGCGATCCGTTGATGCTGGCATTCTTCGCAACCATTGGTCTGAATGCCAATATTGCCAGCCTGCGTGCCGGTGGGCGTGTGGTGGGGATTTTCCTCATCGTGGTTGTTGGCTTACTGGTGATGCAAAATGCCATCGGCATTGGGATGGCTAGCCTGTTAGGGCTTGATCCGCTGATGGGGCTGCTGGCCGGTTCTATTACGCTTTCCGGCGGCCACGGTACAGGTGCTGCGTGGAGTAAATTGTTCATTGAACGTTATGGCTTCACCAACGCGACGGAAGTGGCGATGGCTTGTGCAACGTTTGGTCTGGTGTTGGGCGGCTTGATTGGGGGGCCGGTGGCGCGGTATCTGGTGAAGCACTCCACCACGCCAAACGGTATTCCGGATGACCAGGAAGTCCCCACCGCATTTGAAAAGCCGGACGTTGGGCGCATGATCACCTCGCTGGTGCTGATTGAAACCATCGCTCTTATCGCGATTTGTCTGACGGTGGGGAAAATTGTTGCGCAACTTTTGGCTGGCACAGCTTTTGAATTGCCGACCTTCGTTTGCGTGCTGTTTGTGGGTGTGATTCTGAGTAACGGTCTGTCAATGATGGGCTTTTACCGCGTCTTTGAGCGTGCGGTATCGGTGTTGGGTAACGTAAGTCTGTCGTTGTTCCTGGCGATGGCGTTGATGGGGCTGAAACTTTGGGAGCTGGCTTCGCTGGCGCTGCCGATGCTGGCGATTCTGGTCGCACAGACCATCTTCATGGCGTTGTACGCCATCTTTGTCACCTGGCGCATGATGGGCAAAAACTACGATGCGGCGGTGCTGGCTGCGGGTCACTGTGGTTTTGGCCTTGGTGCAACGCCCACGGCAATTGCCAACATGCAGGCGATCACTGAACGCTTTGGCCCGTCGCACATGGCCTTCCTGGTGGTGCCGATGGTCGGTGCGTTCTTTATCGATATCGTTAACGCGCTGGTGATTAAGCTGTATTTGATGTTGCCGATTTTTGCGGGGTAACCGATGAAGCGGCGGTATGCGTGCCGCCGCAACAAAGACAAATGCCTGATGTGCTTCGCTTATCTGGCCTGCGTAATGATTCTCAATTTATTGATTTTGTGAGTTTTTTGTAGGCCGGATAAGGCGTTCACGCCGCATCCGGCAGGAAGGTAGATCAATCTGAAACGGCGGTCTTCTCACCGCCGCCTTTTACGCATTCGAGTAACGTTCTGTTTCTGGCATCCAGCGTTCTATCAGGGCTTTTGCCTGTTGTGGGTAACGTTCGTGAATATGCCGTGCCAGGCGCTGAACTTCCGGGATCATGGCCTGATCGCGCAGTAAATCTGCCACTTTAAATTCGGCATTACCCGTCTGACGCGTACCTAACAGTTCGCCAGGACCGCGAATCTCTAAATCTTTCTGTGCAATCACAAATCCGTCGCTGCTGTCACGCAGCACTTGCAGGCGAATTTGCGCCGTTTTGGAGAGTGGCGTTTTGTAGAGCAGCACGCAGTGAGAAGCCACCGCGCCACGTCCCACGCGCCCGCGAAGCTGGTGTAACTGCGCCAGACCCAGACGCTCCGGGTTTTCGATAATCATCAGACTGGCGTTAGGCACATCAACACCGACTTCAATAACGGTAGTGGCAACCAGCAGGTGTAGCTCACCTTGTTTAAACGACGCCATCACCGCCTGCTTCTCGGCAGGTTTCATCCGCCCGTGTACCAGGCCAACGTTCAACTCTGGTAGCGCCAGTTTCAACTCTTCCCACGTGGCTTCGGCTGCCTGCGCTTCCAGTAATTCCGATTCTTCAATCAATGTACAAACCCAGTACGCCTGACGACCTTCAGTCATGCAGGCGTGACGCACGCGGTCAATGATGTCGTTACGACGCGTATCCGGGATTGCCACTGTCGTCACCGGGGTACGCCCTGGCGGCAGTTCATCAATGACCGAGGTATCGAGATCGGCATAGGCGGTCATTGCCAGCGTGCGGGGGATCGGCGTGGCGGTCATGATTAACTGATGCGGATGGAACCCTTGCTGCTGGCCTTTCTCCCATAACGCCAGGCGTTGATGCACACCAAAACGATGCTGTTCGTCGATAATCACCAGCGCCAGACCGTTAAATTGCACCTGTTCCTGGAAGATGGCGTGCGTACCAACAATCATCTGCACCTGACCGCTGGCGATGGCTTCTTGCTGAGCCAGTCGTGCTTTACCTTTCTGTTTACCGGCGAGCCAGCCCACTTCGATACCGAGCGGCTCAAACCAGTTGCGAAAGTTATTGGCGTGCTGTTCGGCGAGCAACTCGGTTGGTGCCATCAGCGCCACCTGTTTCCCGTGAGCAATTGCACGCAGCGCGGCAAGGGCAGCAACCAGCGTTTTACCGGAACCTACATCGCCTTGCACCAGACGCATCATCGGAACATCGAGCGCCATATCGCGCTCGATTTCCGCCACCACACGTGCCTGAGCACCCGTTGGTTTGAACGGTAAGGTGGCAAGGAGTTTATTTTTCAGCGAGTCATTGGCGCTAAGCGGTTGGGCATGAAAACGTTGTGCTCCAGCGCGTAACGCCAACATACTGAGGTTGTGCGCCAGCAGTTCTTCCAGAATCAGACGACGTTGTGCCGGATGCTGCCCGCTTTCCAGATCGCTAAGTTGCAGCGTCGGTGGCGGGCGATGCAGAGTTCTCAAGGCTTCCGGCAGCGTCATCATCCCCTGTGACAGTTCCGGCGGCAACAGTTCTTCAATAGCGCAGGTATCCAGCAGATCCAGCGCCTGGTCGGTTAATTTACGTAGCGTTGCCTGTTTAACGCCTTCAGTCGTTGGGTAAACCGGCGTGAGCGTTTCCTGTAGCTCCGGAGTACTGAGATCACCCTGTACGCGATATTCCGGATGGATCATCTCCGCGCCATATTTGCCGCGCTTTGCTTCGCCGTAGGCCAGCACACGTCGTCCCGTCGCCAGGCTATTTTTCATCGCCGCGCTGAAGTTGAAAAAGCGCATGGTGAGAATGCCGGAACCGTCGCTAATCTGGCAGGTCATCATCCGTCGACCGCCGAAGGAGATATTACAGTTCAGCACTTCGCCTTCAACCGTGGCATAAACGCCGGGTAGCAGCTCGCCAATGGGATAAAGATGGGTGCGATCTTCGTAGCGCAGGGGAAGGTGTAAGAGTAAATCCTGCACGGTATGCAGGTTGATTTTCGCCAGCTTGTTACTTTGTGCCGCGCCAACGCCCGTTAGGGAACTGAGCGGGACAGCATCTAACAGGCGACCTTTCATCGCACTTACCCTGCAGCCTGCATGGTGGCCCACCAGTCGGCATCAGCTTCGATCTCGCCTTGCTGATTGACGTGGGGGTAAGGCAGGCCTTTGCGTTTTGCGACTTTCGCCAGCACCGGATAGCCGCCTTCAAACAGCAGGCGTTGTTGTTCTGATTCCGGTAACATGCTGTTTTCACGAAGGTACATGCCTGCGTTTTGCCGCTGACGCTGGGCTTCGTAAAGAATGAGTGCCGATGCGACGGAGACGTTCAGCGACTGCACCATGCCGATCATCGGGATAATGATGTCCTGATCCGCCAGTGCTAACGCTTCCTGCGTGATGCCTGTTTTCTCCTGACCCATCAAAATACAGGTCGGGCGGGTGTAATCAATTTCGCGAAAATCGACGGCGTTATCAGAAAGATGGGTTGCCAGAATCTGCATTCCCTGGCCTTTCAGATGGGCGACGGCATCGCCAATGGTGCGGTGCGTTTTCACCTGTACCCAACTGTTGCTGCCAGCCGCAGCCGAAGCCATAGTGCGCATCCGGCTGCCAGGCCAGACGGCATGAACTTCATGTACGCCAACGGCATCTGCGGTACGAATAATCGCAGAAACGTTATGGGGTTTGTGAACCTGTTCCATGCAGACGGTCAGGTCAGGCTGCCGCCTGGCGAGCATTTCACAGATGCGTGCATAACGTGTTGGGTTCATAAAACATTAATTTCTGTTTCGGGTGACTTTAATCACGTCTGGCATCACACGGATTTTGCGCATGATATTTGCCAGATGTACGCGATCCCGGGCGGTCAGGCGAATAAAGGCACTATAGACGCGACCATCTTTCTCTTCCGTATTCAAACTTTGAATATTGGAATTGGTTGTGTTGATCGCCGCAGTCAGGTTTGCCAGCGCACCCTGATGGTTGAACATTTCCACCTTGATTTCAGTAATGAACTCCTGCGCCGTTTCTTTATCCCATTCTACAGCCATAAACTTCTCTGGCTCTTTCTGGTAGCCACGGATGTTACGGCAGGACTCATGGTGGATCACCAGACCTTTACCGGGGCTAATGTGGGCGATGATCGGGTCGCCGGGAATAGGGCGGCAGCATTTCGCAAAAGTGATCAACACGCCATCAGCGCCTTTAATCGGCAGATGCCCGTGGCTTTGGGTTGCTGGTGGAATGGAACCGTCTCCCTGCTGGAGATTCTTCGCTACCACTACGCTCATTGCATTGCCAAGACCGATTTCTGCCAGCAAATCGTCAAGTGTCGCCAGTTTCATGCGATCCAGTTCGCGCTGAATATTTTCCTGCGGGATTTCATTCAGCTTACGGCTGCCACCCAACGCGTGGTTGAGCAGGCGACGCCCCAGGCTAACGGAATCATCACGCTTGAGGTTTTTCAGCAACTGGCGGATTTTGGCGCGTGCTTTCGAGCTGACGACAAAGTTCAGCCAGGCGGCATTCGGGCGAGCGCCCGGCGCGGTAATGATTTCAACGGTTTGTCCGCTGGAGAGTGGCTGCGACAGCGGGTAAGGCTGGCGATCAACTCGCGCACCCACGCAGGCATGACCGATATCGGTATGCACCGCGTACGCGAAATCGACAGGCGTGGCACCGGCAGGCAGTTCGACAATGCGCCCTTCCGGTGTGAAAACGTAAATCTCATCCGGGAAGAGATCGGATTTAACGCTCTCGATAAATTCAAATGAGCTACCGGCGCTCTGTTGAAGCTCCAGCAGGCTCTGCATCCAACGCTGGGCGCGGATTTGCGCAGTGGTGCTGGTCTCGCCGTGCTCTTTATAAGCCCAGTGTGCGGCAACACCCATCTCCGCCATTTGATCCATATCTTCGGTACGGATCTGGACTTCAACCGGCACGCCGTGGGGGCCAATCATCGAGGTGTGCAAAGACTGATAGCCGTTCGCTTTTGGAATGGCGATATAGTCTTTCACGCGACCTGGACGCGGCTTATACAGGCTGTGCATCTGGCCGAGCACGCGATAACAGGTATCGGAATCATTGACGATCACGCGGAAGGCGTAGATATCCATGATTGAGTGAAAACGCTGCTCTTTGAGCACCATTTTGCAGTAAATCGAATAAAGATGTTTCTCGCGACCACTGACGCGGCACGGTATTCCCGCTTCCTGCAAGCGCCCTTCGATTTCTGAGAGGATTTTTTGGATCATCTCTTTACGGTTACCGCGCGCGGCTTTCACCACTTCTTTAATCACGCGGTAACGGTTGGGATACAGCGCCTCAAAACCCAACTCTTCGAGTTCGGTTTTAATGTGGTGGATACCTAAACGGTGTGCCAGCGGGCTGTATATTTCGAGAGTTTCACGGGCGATTCGGCGACGTTTGTCCGGGCGAAGTGAGCCCAGCGTGCGCATGTTGTGGGTACGGTCTGCGAGTTTGATGAGGATGACGCGGATATCCTGCACCATCGCCATAATCATCTTGCGAAAGTTTTCGGCTTGCGCCTCTTTCTTATCGCGGAACTTGAGTTTATCAAGTTTCGACACCCCCTCTACCAGCTCGGCGACGCTTTTGCCAAAAAGCTGTTCCATGTCCTGGTAGGTGGCGGGAGTATCTTCAATCACGTCATGAAGTAGCGCAGCCATTAGCGTTTCATAGTCGAGTTTCATCTCGGCCAGAATGCAGGCAACCGCTACCGGGTGCGTGATATAGGGTTCACCGCTTGAACGTGTTTGCCCCTCGTGAGCATCACGTGCAACGAGATACGCCTGCCGCAGACGCTTAATTTGGTCTTCTGGCAGGTAGTTTTGAATCAGTTGATTCAGGCTTTCAAACAGATACAAGGGCGACCCGCTTTGTGATTAACGACGACCTTCAGCAATAGCGGTAACGGCTTGAATTTCAGCGGCTTCCTGCTCTTGCTGTTCCTGGCGTTCGCGAACGTCGAGGATCTGGTTGTTGATCAGACCTTCTTCGATTTCGCGCAGCGCGATTACTGTGGTTTTATCGTTTTCTTCCGGTACTAGCGGATCCTTTCCGCCTACCTGCATCTGACGAGCGCGACGCGCGGCGACCAGTACCAGGTCAAAACGGTTACCAATTTTCTCTACAGCGTCCTGAACAGTTACGCGTGCCATACTTAAAAAGCTCCACAGGTGAAGAAATGACTGGGCATGATACTGAAAGAAGGTTCAGTCTGCCAACAATTTGCTGATTAAAGCGTCATGACGTTGCTTTTGGCGACTCATGCGCAAGCGTTCGGCGCGAATAATGGTCTTCAGATCACCCAGTGCGGTGTCAAAATCATCATTCACAATCAAATAATCATATTCGGCGTAATGGCTCATTTCTGCAACTGCTTGCGCCATACGCTTTGCAATGACCTCTTCGCTGTCCTGACCGCGACCGCGTAGACGGCGATCCAGCTCGATTTTGGACGGCGGTAAAATAAAGATACTACGCGCATGTGGCATCTTCTGGCGAATTTGTTGCGCGCCCTGCCAGTCGATATCCAGAAAAACATCTACGCCACTTGCCAGTACTTGCTCAATGGCTTCGCGCGAAGTGCCATAGTAATTACCGAACACTTCCGCGTGCTCAAGGAATGCATCTCTGCTAATCATCTCTTTAAATTCATCATGATTAACAAAGAAGTAATGCTCACCGTGTACTTCACCTGGACGCGGTGCGCGCGTGGTGTGTGAAACAGAAACCTGGGTGTCATACAACGGTTGGGTTTTTAATAAAGCCTGAATCAGGCTGGATTTACCCGCGCCACTGGGGGCAGAAACAATATAAAGCGTGCCTTGAGCCATGAGTATCTTTCGTATGTGATTAGCGAAATAAAGCCTACATACGAGCTTATTATACACGGCGCGGTCACGTGACGTAGCCCTCGCTCATACTTTTTGCGCAAAGTTGTTGCGTTTTGCGTAGCTGTTTCCGCAATTCCCTGTCATTTACTGCAATCAGAACGATTCTCTGGAAGCGTCCTCGCACACTTCGTTTTTGCCACTCGGATTTACATTCACCACGTTGTATACCTGCCCGCCTGACTACAGCGGAGGTGATGATGAAAGTATGGATAGCGGTATTAATGGGGATTTTGTGCTGGCAATCATCGGCGCAGGCGGTCTGCCCAGCCTGGTCGCCCGCCAGAGCGCATGAAGAAATTTCCCGCCTGCAACAACAAATAAAACAGTGGGACGATGATTACTGGAGAGTAGGAAAAAGTGATGTGGAAGACAGTGTTTACGATCAGATAAGTGCCCGTCTTACGCAGTGGCAACGTTGTTTTGGTGAAGAGACGCATCGTGACGCCATGATGCCGCTTTTAAACGGCATGGTTATCCATCCGGTTGCGCATACGGGCGTACGTAAAATGGCGGATAAAAATGCGTTAAGACTGTGGATGCGTGAACGCAGCGATCTTTGGGTGCAACCAAAAGTTGATGGTGTTGCGGTAACTCTGGTCTACCGTGAGGGAAAACTGATTAAAGCGATCAGTCGTGGTAATGGCCTGAAGGGCGAAGACTGGACGCAGAAAGTTCGCTCGATTCCTTCTGTACCACAATCCGTCAGCGGAACTTTAGCCAACAGTACGCTGCAGGGCGAAATATTTCTCCAGCGTGAGGGGCATATCCAAAAACAAATGGGGGGAATGAATGCGCGCTCGAAAGTCGCGGGCATGATGATGCGGCAGAACAATACTGACGCGCTAAATTCACTTGGCGTGTTTATCTGGGCGTGGCCGGATGGACCGCAGTTAATGACCGAGCGATTGCAACAGCTTGCAACCGCAGGGTTTAGTCTGACGCAGATGTACACTCGCGCAGTCAAAAATGCTGATGAGGTTGAGCGGATACGTAATGAGTGGTGGAAAACAGCGTTACCCTTTGTTACCGATGGTGTCGTTGTACGAGCGGCGAAAGAACCCGAATCCATCCATTGGCTACCGGGTCAGGCGAATTGGTTGGTGGCGTGGAAATATCAACCCGTGGCACAGGTTGCCGAAGTGAATGCGATTCAGTTTGCGGTGGGTAAGAGCGGCAAAATATCGGTGGTGGCGTCACTCGCGCCTGTCATGCTGGATGATAAAAAAGTTCAGCGGGTGAATATTGGTTCCGTCAGGCGCTGGCAGGAATGGGATATTGCGCCTGGCGATCAAATCCTCGTTAGTCTTGCCGGTCAGGGTATTCCACGCATTGACGATGTGGTCTGGCGCGGAACGGAACGTACTAAACCAATGCCGCCAGAAAACCGCTTTAATTCGTTGACCTGCTACTTTGCTTCTGATGTTTGTCAGGAGCAATTCATTTCACGGCTAGTCTGGCTGGGGTCAAAACAGGTTTTGGGGCTGGACGGCATTGGTGAAGCTGGCTGGCGTGCGCTGCATCAGACTCATCACCTTGAGCATATCTTTTCCTGGCTTCAGTTAACGCCAGAGCAATTGCAGAACACGCCGGGGATAGCGAAAAGCAAAAGCGAGCAGTTATGGCATCAGTTTAATCTGGCACGTAAGCAGCCTTTTACCCGCTGGGTGATGGCAATGGGAATACCCTTAACCCAGGCGGCGCTTAACGCCTGCGATTCCAGCACCTGGGAGCAAGTTTTGCAGAGAAGCGAACAGCATTGGCGGCAACTGCCAGAGACAGGACCTCGTCGTGCCAGCCAGGTTATTGAATGGAAAGATAATGGGCAAATCAAGATGCTGGGCAACTGGCTGGCTGCCCAGCAGGTCACAGGTTTTGTGCCTTAGTGACCTTCGTGGCTGTAGTAAAAGACGGGTAAACCCAGCTTAAGACGCAGCGCCAGCAAGCGAGCGAAAAAGCCAAACACCAGAGTGGAAATAATCACCACATCATGGTTATAGACGTAGTGTTGCAACGCGATATAGAGTACGGCGGAGGCAAATGAAACCCCAGCATACAGCTCTTTCTGAAAGACCAGCGGGATGCGTTTACAGAACATGTCTCGCAAAACGCCGCCAAACACGCCGGTCGTCACCGCTGCGACAACGGCAATGATCGGACCGTGCCCCATATCCAGCGCGACTTGTGCACCAATAATAGAAAAAACTACCAGCCCGAGCGCATCAAGCACCAGAAAGACTTTGCGCAGATAAGGCATCACCGGGGCAACAATAGTCGTCAGTACGGCGGCTGTGGCAACAATAATCACATATTCCGGATGCTTGACCCAGCCGAGCGGATAGTGGCCTAAAAGAATATCCCGCACTGAGCCACCACCGATTGCGGTGGCGGTCGCAATGATAATTACGCCAAATGTATCCATTCGGCGTCGCCCAGCCGCCAGCGCCCCCGTCATGGCTTCGGCGGTAATACCAACCAAATACAAAATGTGTAACAGCATGGTTCTCTCCCTAAAAATCTGTCTGGCAGGGTAGCGATTTGTGTGCATCGTCACGATTGAGATTTTTTAAGGTGAGTTTGGATTGATAATTTATAGTTATGTGAAATTGGTGCTTTCTGCAAATCTAATGCATTTTTCTGATGTTGTGCTAAGAAAAATGCATTAGAAAAAGTATGGGATTTTTGACGTTTTTTAGGTAGATGTACGTAGAGCCGCTGAAATTAACAATGGCCTACAACGCTGTGTCGCTTACTCAATATTCTGGATCTGTTCGCGCATCTGCTCAATCAACACCTTCAACTCAATCGCGGAGTTTGTCACTTCGGCATTGATAGACTTCGAGGCCAGGGTGTTCGACTCGCGGTTGAACTCTTGCATCATAAAGTCCAGACGACGACCAACGGCTTCTTTTTTCTTGAGAATGTTGTAGGTCTCTTTGACATGCGCTTCGAGGCGATCCAGCTCTTCAGCAACATCAATTCGTTGCGCCAGCAGCACCAGCTCTTGCTCCAGACGATTGTTCTCCAGCTGAACCTGAGCATCTTCCAGCTTCGCGACCAGACGTTCACGCTGCCATTGCAGGATTTCCGGCATATGGGCGCGCACTTTAGCCACTTCGGCGGTGACACCTTCCAGACGCTGCTCGATCAACGCTTTCAGCGCCTGACCTTCGGTTTCGCGCGCGACGATAAAGTCGTCCAGCGTACCATCAAGAGCAGCAAGAATTTCAGCGGCAATAGCGTCGAGATCCTGTTCCTGGGCTGCCATTACGCCCGGCCAGCGCAGGATATCAACGGGGTTGATTTCCCCTTCGTCGCTCTGCATCTTTACCCAATTCGCAGCAGTTACCAGCTGTTTAGCCAGTTTTTCGTTGAGAATCAGTTCACCTTGCGCGCTGACATCTGGCTCATAGCGCAGGGTACATTCCACTTTACCGCGCGTCAGGCGAGAACGAATACGCTCACGAACGACAGGTTCCAGGCTACGGAACTGCTCCGGCAGACGAAAGTAAGTTTCCAGATAACGCTGGTTTACCGAGCGCATTTCCCAGGTTGCGCTCCCCCATTCACCCTTGATTTCACGCCGGGCGTAGGCGGTCATACTGCGGATCATAGACGTTCCTGTTTATAAAAGGAGAGGTGGAAGGATTATAGCCATCGATGCCTTGTCAGGATAGGAATAACCGCCGGAAGTCCGTATAATGCGCAGCCACATTTGTTTCAAGCCGGAGATTTCAATATGCGTCCAGCAGGCCGTAGCAATAATCAGGTGCGTCCCGTTACCCTGACTCGTAACTATACAAAACATGCAGAAGGCTCGGTGCTGGTCGAATTTGGCGATACCAAAGTGTTGTGTACCGCCTCTATTGAAGAAGGTGTGCCGCGCTTCCTGAAAGGACAGGGACAAGGCTGGATCACCGCAGAATACGGTATGCTGCCGCGCTCTACCCACACTCGTAACGCTCGTGAAGCGGCGAAAGGTAAGCAGGGCGGACGCACGATGGAAATCCAGCGTCTGATTGCCCGTGCATTGCGTGCGGCGGTTGATTTGAAAGCGTTGGGTGAGTTCACCATTACGCTGGATTGCGACGTACTTCAGGCCGATGGCGGCACGCGCACTGCTTCAATCACTGGTGCCTGCGTGGCGCTGGCAGATGCACTGAATAAGCTGGTTGAGAATGGCAAACTGAAAACCAATCCGATGAAAGGCATGGTGGCAGCGGTTTCGGTGGGTATCGTTAACGGCGAAGCGATTTGCGATCTGGAATACGTCGAAGACTCTGCTGCAGAAACGGATATGAACGTGGTGATGACCGAAGATGGGCGCATCATTGAGGTTCAGGGTACGGCGGAAGGCGAGCCGTTCACTCACGAAGAACTCCTCACCTTGTTGGCGTTGGCCCGAGGGGGAATCGAATCCATTGTAGCGACGCAGAAAGCGGCGCTGGCAAACTGATTTTTAAGGCGACTGATGAGTCGCCTTTTTTTTGTCTGTAGAAAAGTAAGATGAGGAGCGAAGGCATGAAACCATATCAGCGCCAGTTTATTGAATTTGCGCTTAGCAAACAGGTATTAAAGTTTGGCGAGTTTACGCTGAAATCCGGGCGCAAAAGCCCCTATTTCTTCAACGCCGGGCTGTTTAATACCGGGCGCGATCTGGCACTGTTAGGCCGTTTTTACGCTGAAGCGTTGGTGGATTCTGGCATTGAGTTCGATCTGCTGTTTGGCCCGGCTTACAAAGGGATTCCGATTGCCACCACTACCGCTGTGGCGCTGGCGGAGCATCATGACCTTGACCTGCCATACTGCTTTAACCGCAAAGAAGCAAAAGACCACGGTGAGGGCGGCAATCTGGTCGGTAGCGCGTTACAAGGGCGCGTAATGCTGGTGGATGATGTGATCACCGCCGGAACGGCGATTCGCGAATCGATGGAAATTATTCAGGCCAATGGCGCTACGCTTGCTGGCGTGTTGATTTCGCTCGATCGTCAGGAACGTGGTCGCGGTGAAATTTCCGCGATTCAGGAAGTTGAGCGTGATTACAACTGCAAAGTGATTTCTATCATCACTCTGAAAGACCTGATTGCTTACCTCGAAGAGAAGCCGGAAATGGCGGAGCATCTGGCGGCGGTTAAGGCTTATCGCGAAGAGTACGGGGTTTGATAAGAAACGCCGGATGGTAAGTCATCCGGCGTTATATTACTGCAACTGCGCGGCAATCAGCGGCCAGCGGGCGTCAAAGTCATCCGTCGGGCGATATTTAAACTCGCTACGAACAAAACGAGACAGCATACCTTCGCAAAACGCCAGAAGTTGGCTTGCCAGCAACGTTTCATCGGTGGTGTAACCTTCACCCTCACGCATTCTCTTTTCACGCAATACCTGACGCAGCTGCGCTTCGATACGCTCGAACAGTTGGTTGATGCGCCCTTGCAGGCGATCCTGTTCGAACATTAGCGCATGACCAGTGAGGATGCGGGTCAGGCCTGGATTACGTTCGCCGAAACCGAGAAGCAGCAACACAATCAGGCGCAGGCGCGCAGTAGTGTCCTTTTCATCTTTCAGAATCAGGTTAATACGAGTAATCAGGCTATCTTCGATAAACTCAATCAGGCTATCGAACATGCGGGTTTTACTGGGGAAGTGGCGATACAGAGCCGCTTCGGAAACGCCGACAGAGGCGGCCAGTTTCGCCGTCGTGATACGCTGGCTTCCATCGCTGGATTCCAACATCAACGCCAGAGACTGAAGTATTTCTTCGCGACGGTTCCTTTTCGCAGTTTGTTTTTCTGCCATGTTACAAAATACCCCTGAAAATAAGCACTTACCAGGCGGCACCCACGCTATGACCGCAAACGAAATGTTTGCGGCGATGTTATGACGTTATTTGGATGCGTATGCGTTACTGACGACCAGAGTGACCAAAGCCGCCTTCACCCCGATCAGTGGCGTCAAAATCTTCCACCAGATTAAATTCGGCCTGTACCACCGGAACAAAAATCATCTGCGCGATACGTTCGCCAGGTTGAATGGTGAAACTGTCCTGACCACGGTTCCACACGGAGATCATCAGCTGACCCTGATAGTCGGAATCGATCAATCCTACCAGGTTACCAAGCACAATACCGTGCTTATGTCCCAACCCGGAGCGCGGCAGCATCATCGCCGCCAGTGAAGGGTCGGCAATATGAATCGCCAGTCCGGTCGGCACTAGTGTAGTGTCGCCCGGTGCCAGTTCTACGGCGTCGTCGAGACAGGCGCGCAGGTCAAGTCCGGCAGAACCAGAAGTGGCATAAGTCGGGAGTGGAAATTCCTTCCCAACGCGCGGGTCCAGAATCTTAACGTCGATTTTCTTCATCATAACGGGTCACAATCTCGTCGAGTAATAATTGGCCAAGGAGCTCTTTTCGCTCAAGCGGTAAGATTTTATCGCCATCCTGCCAGAAAAGGTGTAATGCGTTTTTGTCGCTATTAAATCCCTGATTTTTTCTGGAAACATCGTTAGCGCAGATCAGATCAAGGTTTTTGCGGATACGTTTTTGCCGGGCGTATTCTTCCACATTATTTGTTTCGGCGGCAAATCCAACAACATAAGGCCTATGGTCTTTTAATGCGGCAACACCGGCGACGATATCCGGGTTTTTAACCATTTTTATTGTTAATTCATCACCCGGTGTGGCCTGCTTTTTGATTTTTTCGCTGGCAACGGTGGCTGTACGGTAATCCGCGACGGCGGCACAACCGATAAAGATATTTTGCTGTTGCACGGATGCCTTCACGGCGGCTTCCATCTCCAGTGCGGTTACCACATCAACACGTTTAACAAACGGTGGCGTCGGTAGTGAAACCGGGCCAGAAATCAGCGTGACGTTCGCGCCACGGCGTGCAGCGGCTGCGGCAATGGCGAACCCCATCTTGCCGGAGCTGTGATTAGAGATATAACGCACCGGATCGAGCGGTTCACGTGTCGGGCCTGCGGTAATCATAATGTTCAGATGTTTCAGGTCGTTGACGGGCGAAAAATGGGCGACCGCCATATCAACAATGGTTAACGGATCGAGCATTCGCCCAGGGCCGACATCACCACAGGCCTGGCTGCCGCTATCGGGCCCCCAGATCAGCAAACCGCGCGAGGCAAGCACCTCTAAATTATGCTGGGTGGCAGCAGCACGATACATCTGTTGGTTCATCGCTGGCAGCACGGCAACAGGCGCAGGAGTCGCAAGGCAAATCGTCGATACCAAATCATTCGCCATACCGGCAGCAACGCGGGCAATCAAATCCGCCGTGGTTGGGGCAAGAATCACTAAATCAGCCCATTTACCCAGCTCAATGTGGCCCATTGCCGCTTCGGCTGCCGGATCCAGCAGACTGTCGGAAACGGGATACCCAGAAACCGCCTGCAAACTAAGTGGAGTGATAAAGGCTTTTGCCGCTTCGGTCATTACCACACGGACGTCGGCCCCGCGATCGCGCAAACGACGCACCAGTTCAGGGGTTTTATAGGCAGCAATACCGCCGCTGACGCCGAGAACGATTTTTTTACCGGCCAGACTCATGATGATTTTTCCTGTTGGGTGACACCAGAAGTTGGCGATTTTATCACAATACTTTTGTTGTCGTGCTTTCACCTGAGAATCACTTTGCGAGGCGCTTTCCAGGATTGAAAACTGGCCGTCGATTTAACGGAACGGCTATGACAGGATGCGAGCATCACAAAGGAGGTGAAGGTGAAAAACAATGCACAGCTGTTGATGCCACGCGAAAAAATGTTGAAGTTTGGCATTGGTGCGTTAACGGATGTCGAGCTGCTGGCGTTATTTCTGCGTACAGGAACGCGCGGTAAAGATGTGTTAACCCTGGCAAAAGAGATGCTGGAGAATTTCGGCTCTCTTTACGGCTTGTTAACCTCTGAATATGAACAATTTAGTGGGGTTCATGGAATTGGCGTGGCGAAATTTGCCCAGTTAAAGGGGATTGCCGAACTGGCGCGGCGTTACTACAACGTGCGGATGCGTGAAGAAAGCCCGTTACTCAGCCCGGAGATGACGAGGGAATTTTTACAAAGCCAGCTCACGGGCGAAGAGCGGGAGATCTCTATGGTGATCTTTCTCGACTCACAACACCGGGTTATAACGCATAGCCGTCTTTTTTCCGGCACGCTAAACCATGTTGAAGTCCATCCTCGGGAAATTATCCGCGAAGCGATAAAAATAAACGCCTCGGCGCTGATCCTTGCGCATAATCACCCTTCGGGTTGTGCTGAACCCAGTAAAGCGGATAAACTCATCACCGAACGGATAATAAAAAGTTGTCAGTTCATGGAATTACGCGTGCTCGACCATATCGTGATTGGGCGTGGAGAATATGTTTCTTTTGCCGAACGCGGCTGGATTTAACCCGCTATGCGCGATCCTTCGGGATCTTTGTCTGTTCGGGACTTGAGCACATCGCCGAGTCAGCGTATACTACGCCACCTTTGAGAATCTCGGGTTTGGCATTTGGGCCTGGCAATCGAGAGTTCACATAGAACTGCGATGACCGGGCTGTAAAGCCTGACGAGGCGCCAATACCCCATACGAAGCTCGAGCTAATTTGATTTTTGGAGAATAGACATGTCCCGAGTCTGCCAAGTTACTGGCAAGCGTCCGGTGACCGGTAACAACCGTTCCCACGCACTGAACGCGACTAAACGCCGTTTCCTGCCGAACCTGCACTCTCACCGTTTCTGGGTTGAGAGCGAGAAGCGTTTTGTCACCCTGCGCGTATCTGCTAAAGGTATGCGTGTAATCGATAAAAAAGGCATCGATACAGTTCTGGCTGAACTGCGTGCCCGTGGCGAAAAGTACTAAGTACTTAGAGGAAATAAATCATGGCTAAAGGTATTCGTGAGAAAATCAAGCTGGTTTCTTCTGCTGGTACTGGTCACTTCTATACCACTACGAAGAACAAACGTACTAAGCCGGAAAAACTGGAACTGAAAAAATTCGATCCAGTTGTTCGCCAGCACGTGATCTACAAAGAAGCGAAAATTAAATAATTCTCGCTTTAATGTAACGAAAAACCTCGCTCCGGCGGGGTTTTTTGTTATCTGTTTGCCCCCATATTGACTGCATCTGTTCATTCCTGGAGATGCTATGCCTGAATTACCCGAAGTTGAAACCAGCCGTCGCGGGATAGAGCCGCATCTCGTTGGTGCAACTATTCTTCATGCGGTGGTGCGCAATGGACGCTTGCGCTGGCCGGTTTCGGAAGAAATCTACCGTTTAAGCGACCAACCAGTGCTTAGCGTGCAGCGCCGGGCTAAATATCTGCTACTGGAGTTGCCAGAGGGCTGGATTATCATTCATCTGGGTATGTCTGGCAGCCTGCGCATCCTTCCAGAAGAACTTCCCCCTGAAAAGCATGACCATGTTGATTTGGTGATGAGCAACGGCAAAGTGCTGCGCTATACCGATCCGCGCCGCTTTGGCGCCTGGCTGTGGACCAAAGAACTGGAAGGGCACAATGTGCTGGCCCATCTTGGGCCGGAGCCGCTTAGCGACGATTTCAATGGCGAATACCTACATCAGAAGTGCGCGAAGAAAAAAACGGCGATTAAACCCTGGCTGATGGATAACAAGCTGGTGGTGGGTGTGGGAAATATCTACGCCAGCGAATCACTGTTTGCTGCGGGGATCCATCCTGATCGGCTGGCATCGTCTCTGTCGCTGGCTGAGTGTGAATTGTTGGCGCGAGTGATTAAGGCAGTGCTACTCCGTTCTATTGAACAGGGCGGCACGACGCTGAAAGATTTTCTACAAAGTGACGGTAAACCGGGTTATTTCGCTCAGGAATTGCAGGTTTACGGGCGTAAAGGCGAGCCGTGTCGGGTGTGCGGTACGCCGATTGTGGCGACTAAACATGCGCAGCGGGCGACGTTTTATTGCAGGCGGTGCCAGAAGTAATTCATGCGCGCCGGATGGCATACCATCCGGCATAAACGCTACGCTAACTTCGCCATCAGCGCCTGATGGACATTCTCCGGCAGGAAATGGGTGACATCACCCTGATGGCGAGCCACCTCTTTGACCAGCGATGAAGAGATAAACGACCACTCTTTTGAAGGCATCAAAAAGACACTTTCCAGTTCCGGCATTAAGTGGCGATTCATATGCGCCAGCTGCATTTCATATTCAAAATCCGCCACCGCACGCAGACCACGAATCAGCACCGTAGCGTGTTGATTACGCGCGAAGTTTGCCATCAAATCACTAAACCCGACCACTTCCACGTTTCCCAGATGCGCGGTTGCCTGCTGTGCCAGTACCACGCGCTCTTCCAGGGTAAACATCGGTTTTTTACTGGGGCTGGCGGCAATCGCCAGAATAACGTGATCGAACATCTGCGTGGCGCGCGTCACGATATCGATATGACCATTGGTAATGGGATCGAAAGTACCCGGATAAATCGCCCGTTTTTGCATAACAACCTCAATGCGTTTTCGGTGGCAGGTAAGGTTCCAGCAGTTGAAGCAGACGCTGCAGCGCGCCCTGGTTTTGATACAGCACTTCAACGGCATGACGGCCATAAAAACTACGGTAATCGGCGTCGGTGAGTAAAGAGGATATCTCTTTTGCCAGCGACGCGGCATCAGTGACGGTAATCAGCCCGCTTGCCTGCTCCAGCCGTGCGCAAATGTCTTTAAAGTTAAAGGTATGCGGCCCCATCAGTACCGGAATAGCGTGTGCAGCAGCCTCCAGTGGGTTATGCCCACCTCGTTCAACCAGTGAACCGCCAACAAACGCGAGATCGGCAATGCCGTATAGCAACATCAGCTCGCCCATCGTATCGCCAACTACCACTTGTGTACTGGCGGAAGGGATTTCTCCGGAAGAGCGTGTGATATAGCTTAGTCCAGCCTGGCGGACCAGGTTAATCGCATCCGGGAAGCGTTCCGGATGACGTGGAACAAGAATGAGCAATAAATTAGGGAACTGCTTTAACAGCGCCTGATGCGCGGCAATTACCACGCTCTCTTCACCATCATGAGTACTGGTGGCAATCCATACCGGGCGATGTGGCGCCCACTGGCGGCGCAGCGTCACTGCTTTAGCAGCCAGTTGTGGTGTTACAGAAATATCGAATTTCAGGCTACCGGTAACGGTCACCTGATTATTTTTTGCGCCCAGCGCCACAAAACGTGCACCATCTTCTTCATTTTGGGCGGCAATCAGCGTAATACGACGCAGTAAGCGACGAACGAATTTGCCCAGTTTGGCGTAACCTGCCGCAGAGCGCGCAGAAAGTCGCGCGTTGGCGATAACCAGCGGAATTTTACGTTTATGTAGCGCCGCAATCAGGTTTGGCCACAACTCGGTTTCCATAATCAACACCAGTTTAGGGTCTACTTTATTAAGGAAACGGTTGAGCGCATCGGGCAGATCGTAAGGCAGATAAACGTGTTGAACATCCTTCCCAAACGCTGATTGTACGCGCTCCGAACCGGTTGGCGTCATGGTTGTAACGGTAATCGGCAAATCAGGGTAGCGATGACGCAGCGCGCGCACCAACGGGATCGCCGCCAGAGTTTCACCGACGGAGACGGAGTGCAGCATAATGCCGCCTGGTTTCAGCGGATGGCGGTAAAAACCGTAACGTTCACCCCAGCGTTTTCGATAGGCCGGAGCCTTACGTCCGCGCACCCAGAGCCGTATCCAGATCAACGGCTGAATAAGGTAGAGAAGGGCGGTGTAAAGCAATTCGAGCATAATAAATAGCTGACTTATGGATGTGCTGGGGATTCTATGTATTTAGCTGGGGCTTTACCATTACTTTTCCCGTTTTTGACTTAAATAGCTTCTGTTTGGTCTGAACTACCACGACATCTCCAGTTTTTTTGTATTTTTATGCGATTCATTGAAGCCCGAACCAATTTGCAACTCTATATAGGCATCGTCCGTACCAGAATTATCTGCATGTGGTTTTTTATCTGCATGATTTTTATGATTAAAAACCATTTTGTGTATAAAAAACATTCGGGTCGGATTGCTGCGAAAGAAATGATACACTAGCACGCCAAAGTAAGTGCGTTATCAGTATTCAGGTAGCTGTTGAGCCTGGGGCGGTAGCGTGCTTTTTTCTGCTTAACTTAACCAGACAATCATACAAAAGAGTCGCTAGTGGAAAAGCCATTTCGAAATATCCTGGTCATAAAGATGCGATATCACGGAGATATGTTATTAACTACTCCTGTCATCAGTACGCTCAAGCAGAATTATCCCGATGCAAAAATCGATATGCTGCTTTATCAGGATACAATTCCTATTTTGTCTGAAAACCCGGAAATTAATACGCTCTATGGCATAAGCAATAAAGGTGCGGGAACATTCGATAAAATTAAAAATGTGCTTTCGTTGATAAAAACTCTGCGTGCGAATAATTATGACCTGGTCATTAATCTTACGGATCAATGGATGGTAGCACTGCTGGTGCGTTGTTTACCGGCACGTATGAAAATATCGCAACTTTATGGTCATCGGCAGTATAGTATTTGGAAAAAAAGCTTTACACACTTAGCGCCAATACACGGTACACATATTGTTGAGCGTAATTTATCGGTCCTTGAGCCATTAGGTATTACCGATTTCTACACCGACACAACAATGAGTTACGCCGATGATTGCTGGAAGAAAATGCGGCAGGAATTAGATGCTCTGGGCGTGAAAGATCATTATGTCGTCATCCAACCGACAGCTCGTCAGATATTTAAGTGCTGGGATAATGATAAGTTTTCTATGGTTATCGATGCTTTGCAACGGCGTGGTTATCAGGTTGTGCTGACCTGTGGGCCTTCGGCAGATGATCTCGCCTGTGTAGATGAAATAGCACAAGGCTGCCAAACAAAACCTATCACTGGCCTTGCAGGTAAAACACGGTTTCCTGAACTGGGTGCGTTAATTGATCATGCCGTACTCTTTATTGGTGTGGATTCTGCGCCAGGGCATATTGCGGCGGCGGTGAAGACGCCAGTTATTAGCCTATTTGGGGCCACTGATCATGTATTCTGGCGTCCATGGACCGATAATATTATTCAGTTCTGGGCGGGTAATTATCAACAAATGCCCACCCGGCACGAACTTGACCGCAACAAAAAATATCTTTCTGTTATTCCAGCGGAAGATGTCATTGCCGCTACGGAAAAGCTGTTGCCAGAAGATGCTCCTTCAGCTAACAGGAATGCATAATTATGATCGTGGCGTTTTGTTTATATAAATATTTTCCATTTGGTGGTCTACAGCGTGACTTTATGCGTATTGCGTCAACAGTTGCCGCACGGGGCCACCATGTTCGGGTATATACACAGTCGTGGGAAGGCGATTGTCCGGAAGCATTTGAGCTTATTCGCGTACCGGTTAAATCCCATACTAACCATGGACGTAATACAGAATATTATGCCTGGGTACAAAATCATCTCAAAGCGCATCCTGCTGATCGTGTCGTTGGGTTTAATAAGATGCCTGGGCTGGATGTCTATTTTGCCGCCGATGTCTGTTATGCCGAGAAAGTGGCGCAAGAAAAGGGATTTTTCTATCGTTTAACATCACGCTATCGCCATTATGCTGCGTTTGAGCGAGCGACTTTCGAACATGGTAAATCGACGAAACTCATGATGCTGACCGATAAGCAAATCGCCGATTTCCAGAAGCATTACCAGACTGAACCAGAACGTTTTCAAATTCTTCCCCCCGGCATCTATCCGGACAGGAAATACAGCGAGCAAATCCCAAACAGTCGTGAAATATATCGTCAGAAAAATGGCATAACCGAACAACAAAACTTATTGCTACAGGTTGGGTCAGATTTCGGTCGTAAAGGTGTGGATCGCTCAATTAAGGCTTTGGCATCGTTACCAGAATCATTACGCCACAATACGCTTTTGTTTGTCGTTGGTCAGGATAAACCACGCAAATTTGAAGTGCTGGCAGAAAAACTTGGGGTACGTAGCAACGTGCATTTCTTTTCCGGGAGGAATGACGTGTCTGAATTAATGGCTGCGGCAGATCTCTTACTGCATCCCGCTTACCAGGAAGCTGCCGGTATTGTTCTCCTTGAGGCGATCACCGCTGGATTACCTGTTTTGACAACCGCAGTATGTGGATACGCGCATTATATTGCAGATGCTAATTGTGGAGCGGTTATCGCGGAACCATTCCGTCAGGAAGAATTAAATGCGATCTTACGCAAAGCATTAACACAGTATTCGCTACGAATGGCCTGGGCGGAGAATGCTCGCCATTATGCAGATACTCAGGATTTATACAGCCTGCCAGAGAAAGCCGCAGATATTATTACAGGTGGTTTAGATGGTTGAATTAAAAGAGCCGCTTGCCACACTTTGGCGTGGTAAAGATGCTTTTACAGAAGTTAAAAAACTGAATGGCGAAGTCTTTCGCGAACTAGAGACACGTCGAACATTACGCTTTGAATTGGCTGGGAAAAGCTATTTCCTTAAATGGCACAAAGGTACGACCTTAAAAGAAATTATAAAAAACCTGCTCTCATTGCGTATGCCCGTTTTAGGCGCAGACAGAGAGTGGCACGCTATTCATCGACTGCATGATGTCGGTGTTGATACGATGCACGGTATAGGGTTTGGTGAAAAAGGGTTAAATCCATTAACCCGTACATCATTTATTATTACCGAAGATCTTACTCCTACGATTAGCCTTGAAGATTATTGTGCAGATTGGACAGTTAATCCGCCTGATATATGTGTTAAGCGTATGCTGATTACACGAGTGGCAACTATGGTGCGTAAAATGCACGCAGCAGGAATAAATCATCGTGATTGTTATATCTGCCACTTTTTGCTTCATTTACCGTTCACTGGCCGGGAAGATGAATTAAAAATTTCGGTAATAGACCTGCATCGCGCGCAGATACGGGAAAAAGTCCCACGTCGTTGGCGGGATAAAGATTTGATTGGTCTATATTTTTCATCGATGAATATTGGCCTGACGCAGAGAGATATATGGCGATTTATGAAGGTTTATTTTGGGATGCCTTTACGAAAAATATTATCTCTTGAACGGAATTTATTGAACATGGCAAGCATTAAGGCCGAGCGTATTAAAGAGCGAACACAACGCAAAGGATTATAAAAATATTTATCAGTATGTACTGGAACTAACTTCATTATGACTATTTATTTTATAAACTGGGTTGCAGATTATGAATTAAAAATGATCCAGTACTTGAAAAAAAAGTATAAGATAAAAAATATAACAACTCCAAAAAAATACAACTGGATTAATAAGAAACTTTCGAAGTTAGGGATGGATAATGCATGGTTGGGACGATTATTCATCAAACATAATCTCAATGCTGTTAAAAAGGATGATATAATTATCTTTAATGACAGTGTGATTAATAAAGGAATTAATAAACAAATATTAAAAAATATTAATTGCCATAAGGTTTTGCTGCTAAGAAATACTGTTAGCGAAGATTTTATTTTTGATAGTGCAAATTATTTCGATATTATCTATGATTTTGAAAATAGATTTATAGGGAATGAGAAGACCAAAGCAATAGAACAATTTTTTCCTATCGGAATGGAAGAGATTACAAATTATAGTTTGTTTGACAAAAATAACAGCCAGCCAATATGTTTTTTCCTTGGTCGTGATAAAGGGCGTCTTCAAATAATTGATGAATTAGCTGATAGATTAACAACACTAGGATGTAAGCTAGATTTTAATGTTGTCAAAGATAAGACATCCTCTCCTACTTCAAAGTATTTGATTGAAAAACAAATACCTTATGAAGAGAATATTAGAAGAACATTAAATTCTAATATAATTGTTGATATAACTAAAGAAAATCAATGTGGCTGGACTCTTCGGATACTTGAGGCAATATTTTTTAATAAAAAATTAATTACTAATAATATAAATATACTTGATTCAGAAATCTATAGTGAGTCTCGCTTTTTTATAATAGGTCATGATGATTGGGATAAGTTAGAGTATTTTATTAACTCATCTGTTAAACCAATGGATTATGATAGTTTATATAAATTCAGTCCTGATAAAATGATGTCAACAATTGTTTCTGATTTTATAGACAAATAAAACCGTTAAAACAGTGAGTTTTACTCAATTAATGAGAGTTCCTATGAAAATAGCGTTTATCGGCGAAGCTGTTTCAGGGTTTGGTGGTATGGAAACAGTCATTCGAGATGTTATTACCACCTTCAGACAACAACATATCCAAAGTGAAATGTTTTTCTTTTGCCGTAATGACAAAATGGATAAGGGATGGCTGGAAGGTATTAAGTACTCGTGTTCATTTTCCAACATTCGCTTAGGTTTTTTACGTCGCGCGAAGCATATTCATGCTTTAAGCAAATGGCTTCAGAATTATCAGCCAGATGTTGTTATTTGTATTGATGTGATCTCATGTTTGTATGCGGAAAAAGCGCGTAAAAAATCTGGAGTTGATGTACCTGTATTTTCATGGCCGCATTTTTCTTTAGATCATAAAAAACATGCTGAATATATCACCTGTGCCGACTATCATTTAGCAATCAGCTCCGGTATTAAACAACAAATGATTAACCGGGGTGTACCAGAATCGACGATAAATGTTATTTTTAACCCTGTCGAAGCGAAAGATTCAGTCATTCCAGCACCCGAAGAAGGCGAAACGGCAACCTTCATTTATGTCGGACGCATGAAATTCGAAGGTCAGAAACGAGTAAAAGATCTTCTTGATGGCTTATCACAAGTGCAAGGTGACTGGAAACTTCATGTATTGGGTGATGGTTCCGATTTCGAAAAATGCCAGGCTTATGGTAGAGAGTTAAATATTGATGATCGAATTGTCTGGTATGGTTGGCAACAACATCCCTGGGAATTAGTTCAGCAGGATATTAAAAAAGTGAGTGCGTTATTACTCACGTCATCTTTTGAAGGTTTCCCGATGACTCTGCTTGAAGCCTTATCGTGGGGGATTCCTTGTATCAGTGCAGATTGTGTCTCCGGGCCTGCTGACATCATCCAGCCTGATGTTAATGGTCATTTATATCAACCGGGTGATATGACCAGTTTTGTTTCTCTTCTCAATAAATACATAGCCGGTGAAATTCTCATCGAACATGAAAAAATTCCTGCGTCGATCGATAAATTTTACCAGCAGAAATATTATGACAGATTACACAAGATAATTATTTCTGTTATTTCCCGGAGGAAATGATGCAGCAGGTTTTTTTCCAGGAGACTGAGTTTCTCAATTCAGTTATTGATTACAATTATAAAGTAGAAACAGAAAGTCTTTGTCTGGATATTGCTTATGGAACTGACAAGAATTTTCTTTTTGGTTGCGGAATTTCGATTGCTTCAATATTAAAATATAATGAAGGAAATCGCTTATGTTTCCATATTTTCACAGACTATTTTTGTGAAGATGATCGAAAATATTTTGATGCTCTGGCTCAGCAATACAAAACCAGGATTAAGGTATATTTAATTAATGGCGATCGGCTCCGTTCATTGCCAAGTACCAAGAACTGGACTCATGCAATCTATTTTCGCTTTATTATTGCAGATTACTTTATTAATAAAACACCTAAAGTTCTATATCTGGATGCAGATATCATTTGTCAGGGAACTATAGAACCACTTATTAATTTTACGTTTCCTGATCATACAGTCGCAATGGTTGTTACCGAAGGACAAAATGACTGGTGGGAAAAACGTGCACATTCGTTAGGTGTTGTGGGGATTGCTAAAGGTTATTTTAACTCTGGTTTTTTATTGATCAATACTCACCAATGGGCAGTTGAGCAGGTTTCTGCACGAGCCATTGCAATGTTAAATGATCCGGAGATAGTAAAAAAAATAACACATCCTGATCAGGATGTATTAAATATGCTACTGGCAGATAAACTTATTTTTTCTGATATAAAATACAATACCCAGTTTAGCTTAAATTACCAACTCAAAGAAAGTTTTAAAAATCCAGTAACCAGCGATACTATTTTTATCCATTATATTGGTCCGACCAAGCCCTGGCATGATTGGGCCTGGGATTATCCTGTATCACAAGCCTTTATGGAGGCAAAAAATGCTTCGCCATGGAAGAATACGGCGTTGCTGAAACCAAACAATAGCAATCAATTAAGGTATAGCGCAAAACATATGCTGAAAAAGCATAGATATATAAAAGGATTTAGCAATTATCTTTTGTATTTTATTGAAAAGATAAAGCATTAAACTGGGAATCTATAAAGTAATGATATAAGGGTAGCCTTGTGGACTCATTTCCTGCCATAGAGATAGATAAAGTTAAAGCCTGGGATTTTAGGCTAACTAATAAAAATACTTCTGAATGTTTAAATGTTGCCTATGGTGTCGATGCTAATTATCTTGATGGTGTAGGTATTTCTATCACATCAATTGTCCTAAATAATCGACATATTAATCTTGATTTTTATATTATTGCTGATGTTTATAATGATGATTTTTTTCAAAAGGTCGAAAAACTTGCAAGGCAATACCAATTAAGAATCACGCTTTATAGAATTAATACTGATAAGCTTCAGTGCTTGCCTTGTACACAGGTCTGGTCAAGAGCAATGTACTTTCGTTTGTTTGCGTTTCAATTATTGGGTCTGACGCTTGATCGTTTACTTTATCTTGATGCGGATGTTGTTTGTAAGGGTGATATTAGCCAATTACTTCATCTGGATTTAAACGGAGCGGTGGCTGCTGTTGTTAAAGATGTTGAGCCAATGCAGGAAAAGGCGGTATCCAGGTTGTCTGATCCTGAACTAAGGGGGCGCTACTTTAATTCAGGAGTGGTTTATTTAGACTTAAAAAAATGGGCCAATGCAAAACTAACAGAAAAAGCGTTATCTATTCTTATGAGTAAAGATAATGTTTATAAATATCCCGATCAAGATGTTATGAATGTTTTATTGAAAGGGATGACAATATTTTTGCCTCGTGAATTCAATACTATTTATACCATTAAAAGCGAATTAAAAGATAAAACACATCAGAACTATAAAAAGTTGATTACAGAAAACACGCTTCTCATCCATTATACAGGGGCAACTAAACCGTGGCATAAATGGGCAATTTATCCATCTGTAAAATACTTTAAAATAGCGTTAGATAACTCGCCATGGAAAAATGATTCCCCCAGAGATGCAAAATCAGTTATCGAATTTAAGAAAAGATATAAGCATTTGTTAGTTCAGCATCATTACGTAACTGGCATTATAGCAGGGGTTCGTTATCTTTACCGAAAATATTACAGTAAATAACTTTTAATTGGCTTATCATGATTCAGAAAAATAAGGTTAAAGATTTTGTTGTTTTTACTGATGACAACAATTCAAAGTACCTCAATGTATTAAATGACTTTTTGTCTTATAATATTAAGATCATCAAAGTGTTTCGTTCTATTGATGATACAAAAGTCATGCTTATTGACACCGATTACGGTAAGTTGGTGCTTAAGGTCTTTTCTCCCAAAATTAAACGCAACGAGCGTTTTTTTAAATCTCTATTAAAAGGAGATTATTACGAACGCCTTTTTGAACAAACCCAAAAAGTGCGAAATGAAGGATTACATACTCTCAATGATTTTTATTTATTAGCAGAGCGAAAAACTTTACGATTTGTCCATACATATATCATGCTGATCGAGTATATTGATGGTGTAGAGTTATGTGATATACCCAATATTGATAACGAGTTAAAAAATAAAATTCAGCAATCAATTCATTCTTTGCATCAACATGGTATGGTCTCTGGTGATCCTCATCGTGGTAACTTCATTATTAAAAATGGTGAAGTTCGAATTATTGATCTCTCTGGGAAACGTGCTTCAGCGCAACGGAAAGCGAAAGACCGTATAGATTTAGAGCGTCATTACGGTATTAAAAATGAGATTAAGGATCTAGGTTATTATCTTTTAGTTTATCGTAAAAAAATGCGCAATATTATGCGGCGTTTGAAAGGAAAACCAGCACGCTAAAGCAGAAATATCCCACCATTACGCGTCTTCGTTAGGCATTTTTATACGGAGTTATTTATTTCACAGGTTTATCATGAAGAATATTCGATACATTGACAAAAAAGATGTTGAAAACCTGATTGAAAATAAAACATCTAATGATGTTATTATTTTTCTATCTGGCCCCACATCGCAAAAGACACCTTTGTCGGTATTACGGACAAGGGATATTATTGCTGTCAATGGTTCAGCACAATATCTGTTAAGTCATAATATTATTCCCTTTATTTATGTACTTACAGATGTTCGCTTTTTACATCAGCGTCGTGATGATTTTTACAATTTTAGCCAAAGAAGCCGTTATACTATCGTAAACGTTGACGTTTATGAACACGCCTCCGAAGAAGATAAACTTTATATCCTCCAGAACTGCCTTATATTACGGTCTTTTTACCGCCGGGAAAAAGGTGGTTTTATAAAGAAGATTAAATTTAATATTTTGAGCCAGATTCACAAAGAACTGCTGATCTCTGTACCGTGGTCTAAAAAAGGTCGTCTGGTTGGATTTTGCAAAGACATTAGTCTTGGTTATTGCTCATGCCATACTATTGCCTTTGCTGCAATTCAAATAGCATATTCACTTAAGTATGCTCGGATTATTTGTTCAGGTCTGGATTTAACGGGTAGCTGTTCGCGTTTCTATGATGAAAATAAGAATCCTATGCCCTCGGAATTGAGTAGGGATTTATTTAAAATCTTGCCATTTTTCCGTTTTATGCATGATAATGTAAAAGATATTAATATTTATAATTTGTCTGATGATACGGCTATTTCTTACGATGTAATTCCATTTATTAAACTTCAAGATATCAGTACAGAAGAATCAAAGGATAGGACAAGAAAAAAAATACAATATAAAGCTCCAACTGATTCTTATGCTAATTAATCACCCTGAAACTAAAATAATATGGTATAAAAATGCGTTTAGGTACTTTTCACAAAAAGAAAAGATTTTATATAAACAAAATCAAGATTAATTTTCTTGCTTTTTTATTTCGTAAGAAAATCAATAATCAAGTTACAGAACCAGCGCAAGTTAAATCATGCCTTATCATTCATGATAATAATAAACTCGGTGATCTAATTGTATTAAGTTCGATTTATCGTGAACTTTACAGTAAAGGAGTTCAAATAACAATCCTCACAAATAGAAAGGGTAGGGAGTTTCTCTCTAATAATAAAAATATATTTGAGTTGTGTGTTAAAGAATCAACTGGTTCCCTTAAAATGCTTAGTTTATGTAAGCATCTGCGGAATTTACAGTTCGATATTGTATTAGACCCCTTTGAGACAATGCCTTCATTTAAGCATAGTTTAATATTATCAAGTTTGAAAGATTCTTACATTCTGGGGTTTGATCAATGGTATAAGCGTTACTATTCATTTTACCATCCCCACGATGAATGTTTAAAAGAACATATGAGTACACGAGCAACAGAAATACTGAAGCATATTTATGGTGAGGGTGAATTTTCCACCGACTACGACTTGCATTTACCTGTAGATGTTGAAAATAAAATAAAAGATTTTATTGGCGACTCTAAAATCGTAATTATAAATCCATTGGGGGCAAAGAAAATATGTAGATTAACATCAGAGCAGATATGTTTTATATATCAACTGATCAAAAGTAAATTACCGAACTACAGAGTTATATTTACCGGTTTACATCAAGATCTAAAAACAATATCTATACCTGATATTGATATTTTGCCATATAAAGATTTTATTTATACAGTGGCACTTACTAAGTTTAGTAATTATGTTATATCAGTTGATACTGCTCTTGTACATATAGCATCAGCGTATAAACGTCCTACACTTGCTCTTTATCCAAATGCGCGTCGTCAAAGTTATCCCTCACACTTAATTTGGGGGCCAAATAATCCTAATGCGATACAAATAATTTCTCCAACTTTTACGGTACAAGATATCGATTCAAAGATATTATTCTTATCCTTGAATAAGTTAATCACCGATAAATAAAAAGTGGGGATTCCCACTTTTTACTTATTCTATTATCTAATGCTGTTGGCTTTTACTTTTCTAATCATAACTAATAGCGTCAATGCTGAAATTATTATAATTGGGATACTTCTAGCCCAAATGATTACATCACTAACACCGACGCCAATAATACCTAATGTTAATGCAAAAAGACCTATATTTCTCTCAGTATAAGCGGTGAAGCACAATGCAATATAAAAGAATAACACAGAGACTATTCCTAAAATCCCTTTTAACGACGCGGCCTCGATTATTTCATTATGTAAATGTATATTAGTAAATTCTAATGCCCCAGCTAAGCGACTTTGCTCAGAAACAAATAAATGCATCTTTTGCGCACGCGCTTCTGCTGATCTCAATGTAAGTGTAGATTCTTTGAAAATGTCTATACCCATTTCATACATTGCTATTCTGGCACCAAGTGATGAATTACTATTATTAGTATACTGTACTAAATCATTCACACCCTCTGCGTATCTATTTTGTAATGTTTGAGAAAATGAATATATCAGGCCTGTTAGAAGTACAATGAATACTATTGCAGATGTTAATATCTTTTTGGGATATTTAATATAAAACAAAACAAATGTTATTACACAAATGAGTGGATAAACTACTAATGTTACTCTTGTCTGCGTTAGCAATAAGGCATAGAAGATAGCTAAGCTATTTAAAATGAACAAATAAGGATTTTTGTTTCTTGTATAGAATACCGCGACTGAACTTAGTATTCCAATAAACATTATAGAATACGATGCACCAGTAGGCGTTCCGATTTCAAAATATATTCTCTCCCAGTTTGTTTTCATTTTTATATAAACTGCATAAGTAGCTATAATAAATGATAAAGTATAAAAAATATATAATACACTGTCTTTTTTTAGTTTTATTCTAGTATTCAGAGCTAAGAAAACTAAAATCGTACCAAATAGAAATATTTTAGCTGTGTTTAAATAATTATGATAAGTTGCTCGAAAAAGTGAATTATCGAATTTAAATAATGAATACCAAACTAAATCAACTAATCCTATAATAAATATAGATAATGGGAGAATAAGGACGTTTCGGTTGATACTTAGTTGTTTACCTCTAAGAATGAGGGCCAATAAACCTACCATAGCTGTAACGTTAAATAATTTTATACTAAGAGTATTATTGACGAGAGCGATAATTAATAAGAAAAAACATAAAACATAAGTCATAATCTCTAAAATTATAGATGATTTTAGAGCGTAAGGTTTCCATGATTGGAGTTTAATGAAGGTTGGCATGTTTTACCTTTATAATGATGATAATTTTTCCAAAACTGCTTGACCGTTGAGATTAATTAAACTTTTCCCCGGCGCCCTACAAACCACCTGATTCTTCCCATACCCGCCAATTAATCCCGGATCGGTCGGTCCATATACAGTGATATTAGGTTTATCCAGAGCCGCAGTTAAATGGCTTAATCCCGTATCCACCGAAACCACGAATTTCGCCCCAGCCAGCACGCTGGCAACACCTTCCAGACTCATCTTCGGCAATACGTCGACATAATCAAATCCTTCCGCCAGCCTTTTCGCCCGCGCTTCTTCATGTGGTGCGCCCCAGGGAAGTTTAATGCGAATCCCTGAACCTGCCAGTAAGCCAATTAATTCTCGCCAGTGTTCTTCCGGCCAGTGTTTATCATCACGGGTCGTCGCATGAAGAAATACGGCGTATTCGCCAGCATCTGCCGGCGGGTTAGCCAGGAAATGCTGCGCAATGGCATAGTCGCCCTGAGTCTGTGGTTTGCTGTAACCCAGGCTTTTGGCGAACAGCTCACGGGTGCGCTCTACGGCGTGCTGCTGTTTGGCAATATGATGTTTGCGATTGTAAAACAGGCTTGCCAGTGGTTCGCGAGCGGTTTGCCAGTCCATTCCATGCTTAATGCCATGCGCCAGACGTGTCACCAGTGCTGCGCTTTTTACCAGCCCTTGCGCATCAATAATCGCATCATAGTTTTCTGCCTGTAGCGTTTCACGAAACGCTTTCCGCTCCGCTTTAATAGGTGCAGAAAACCACGCTTTACGCCAGCGGCGTATCGCTACCGGAATAACCCGTTCAACGGCGGCGTGCCAGGAAGGGATCTGCGCAAAACCTTCTTCCACCACCCAATCAAACGTTATTCCAGGGATTGCCTGCTGCGCATCGGTTAGCGCGGGCAGCGTATGGAGGACATCGCCCATCGACGATGTTTTGACGATAAGAACCCGCATCCGTCAGGCTTCCTCTTGTAACAACAGTGCGTTGAGTTCTTCCAGTACGCGCTGGGGAGTAATGTCGATCAGACTCTGGTGATACCCTTCTGCGGCATCGCCTTTACGCACTTTGTGGTAGCCAGTAATCAGACGAATGACTCGCGCTTTATGAGAAAGCGGCGGCGTAAAGTCCGGGCTGCTTGGCCCATACAGTGCGACCAGCGGACGATTCAGTGCCGCTGCGACGTGCATCAGACCAGAATCGTTGGTGACAATGGCTTTACAGGCCGCAATCAGAATAACGGCTTGATCAAGCTGCGTTTCTCCCGCCAGATTACGACACCATGCCTGCTGCTCAGTATTCAGTGCGGCGAGTATCTCATTGCCCGCCTCATGATCTTTCGCCGAACCAAACAGAACCACCTGATAACCTTCATCAATTAGCTGCTTTGCCAGCTCTGCGTAGTGGTAGTGCGGCCAGCGTTTTGCCGGGCCAAACTCCGCTCCTGGGCAAAAGCCAATCATCGGACGTTCTGATGAGAGGGAAAATTGGTTACAGGTATACGATTTTTCACCTTCGCTCACCTGCAATTGCGGCCATAACAACGGTTTTGGTAGATCTTGTGCGGTACGCATTACGCCTTTGTCATAGGCCAGCGCGACATAGCGTTCCACCATTAGCGGCCAGTCTTCTTTATCAAGCACGCGCACATCGTTGAGCAAACCGTAGCGCATTTCACCACGCCAGCCGGTGCGATGAGGAATTCCCGCGAAGAAAGGCACTAATGCGGATTTAAAGGAGTTGGGTAAGACGTAGGCGCGGTCGTAACGTTTATCGCGCAGGCTATGTCCCAGCTTGCGGCGTTCGCCGATTTCCAGCGAACCGTGACCGAGAGGCATAGGGATAGCTTCGTTAACTTCCGGCATCCGCGATAATAACGGACGGCACCATGCCGGTGCCATCACGTCGATTATCGCCTGGGGATAGCGCGCCTGGAGCGTGCGATAGAGACTTTGCGACATCATCATGTCGCCAACCCAAGACGGGCCTATCACCAAAATCTTCATAGTTACGCGTCGCGATTCAGCCAGGCCATGTATTCCGTTACACCTTCAGCAACGGTTTTGAACGGTTTGTCGTAACCCGCCGCGCGCAGATTTGTCAGATCTGCCTGAGTGAACGCCTGATAGCGGCCTTTCAGTTTATCCGGGAACGGAATGTATTCGATCTGGCCTTTCTTGTGATAAGCCAGCGTAGCATCAGCTACAGCCTGGAAGGATTCCGCACGACCAGTGCCGAGGTTGAAGATGCCGGAAACGCCATTTTCCAGGAACCACAGATTCACATCTGCCACGTCGCCCACGTAGACGAAGTCGCGTTTGAAGTTCTCGCTACCTTCGAACAGCTTCGGTGATTCACCGTTGTTAAGTTGAGTGTTGAGATGGAAAGCGACGCTCGCCATGCTGCCTTTATGACCTTCACGCGGCCCATAAACGTTGAAATAACGGAAGCCAACAATCTGCGAGTTCGCTTCTGGCAGAATCTGACGAACATATTCATCAAACAGGAATTTTGAGTAACCGTAGACGTTAAGTGGTTTTTCGTATTCGCGGGATTCAATAAAGTCGGAGGTGCGTCCGCCATAGGTCGCTGCGGAAGATGCATACAGGAACGGAATTTCGCGTTCCAGACAGTAGTGCAGCAGCTCTTTGGAGTATTGATAGTTGTTATCCATCATATACTTACCATCCCACTCGGTGGTGGATGAGCACGCGCCTTCGTGGAAAATCGCTTCGACATCGCCGAACTCTTCGCCAGCCATAATCTGGATCAGGAAGTCTTCCTTATCCATATAGTCCGCGATATTCAGATCCACCAGGTTCACAAACTTGGTGCCGTCTTTCAGGTTGTCCACCACCAGAATATCGGTGATGCCTTTATCATTCAGGGCCTTAACGATGTTGCTGCCGATAAAGCCCGCGCCGCCGGTAACGATGATCATAACTGTAACCTTCGAATTATGGAGTCAGAGACAATCTCAGACACGAATACTTCTATCATATCACTACACGACGTTGGCTTCAGCCATTCGCCGAAAGTGAGAGTAATGGGCGTTATTTATTCTAAATTTTGCAGAAGTGTTAACGCGTCATCTCGTCGCGACCTATAAGTTTGGGTAATATGTGCTGGAATTTGCCCTGTCTGGAGAATCGCAATGCGTGGAGAATTTTATCAGCAGTTAACCAACGACCTGGAAACCGCACGGGCGGAAGGGTTGTTTAAAGAAGAGCGCATTATCACGTCTGCGCAGCAAGCAGACATCACTGTGGCTGATGGAAGCCACGTCATCAACTTTTGTGCCAACAACTATCTTGGGCTGGCGAACCATCCAGAGCTGATTGCGGCGGCAAAAGCGGGAATGGATTCTCATGGTTTCGGCATGGCTTCAGTACGTTTTATCTGTGGCACTCAGGATAGCCATAAAGAGCTTGAGCAGAAACTGGCGGCATTCCTGGGTATGGAAGATGCGATTCTCTACTCTTCCTGTTTTGATGCCAACGGCGGCCTGTTTGAAACGCTGCTGGGCGCGGAAGACGCCATTATCTCCGACGCACTGAACCACGCGTCTATTATTGATGGTGTGCGTCTGTGCAAAGCCAAACGTTATCGCTATGCCAACAACAATATGCAGGAGCTGGAAGCGCGTTTAAAAGAAGCGCGTGAAGCCGGAGCGCGACATGTGCTGATTGCCACCGACGGCGTGTTCTCGATGGACGGCGTGATTGCCAACCTGAAAGGCGTTTGCGATTTGGCAGATATTTACGATGCGCTGGTGATGGTGGATGACTCCCACGCGGTTGGTTTTGTCGGTGAAAACGGTCGTGGTTCCCATGAATACTGCGATGTGATGGGTCGTGTCGATATTATCACCGGCACGCTGGGTAAAGCCTTAGGCGGTGCTTCTGGTGGTTACACTGCTGCGCGCAAAGAAGTGGTTGAGTGGCTGCGCCAGCGTTCTCGTCCGTACCTGTTCTCCAACTCGCTGGCACCAGCGATTGTCGCCGCTTCCATTAAAGTGCTGGAGATGGTCGAAGCGGGCAGCGAACTGCGTGACCGCCTGTGGGCTAACGCGCGTCAGTTCCGTGAGCAAATGTCGGCGGCGGGCTTTACCCTGGCGGGTGCCGATCACGCTATTATTCCGGTCATGCTTGGCGATGCGGTAGTGGCGCAGAAATTTGCCCGCGAGCTGCAAAAAGAGGGTATTTACGTCACCGGGTTCTTCTATCCGGTCGTACCGAAAGGTCAGGCGCGTATTCGTACCCAGATGTCTGCGGCGCATACTCCTGAGCAAATTACGCGTGCGGTAGAAGCGTTCACGCGTATTGGTAAACAACTGGGCGTAATTGCCTGAGTGAGGATGTGAGATGAAAGCGTTATCCAAACTGAAAGCGGAAGAGGGCATCTGGATGACTGACGTTCCTGTACCGGAACTCGGGCATAACGATCTGCTGATTAAAATCCGTAAAACAGCCATCTGCGGGACTGACGTTCACATCTATAACTGGGATGAGTGGTCGCAAAAAACCATCCCGGTGCCGATGGTCGTGGGCCATGAGTATGTTGGTGAAGTGGTGGGCATTGGTCAGGAAGTGAAAGGCTTCCAGATTGGCGATCGCGTGTCTGGCGAAGGTCATATCACCTGCGGTCATTGCCGTAACTGCCGTGGTGGTCGTACCCATCTGTGCCGCAACACGATCGGCGTCGGCGTTAACCGTCCGGGCTGCTTCGCCGAATATCTGGTGATTCCGGCGTTCAACGCCTTCAAAATCCCCGACAATATCTCCGACGACTTAGCCGCAATTTTCGATCCGTTCGGAAATGCTGTACACACGGCACTGTCGTTTGATTTAGTGGGCGAAGATGTTCTGGTTTCTGGTGCAGGCCCGATTGGTATTATGGCGGCGGCGGTGGCGAAACATGTCGGCGCGCGTAATGTGGTTATCACCGACGTTAATGAATATCGTCTCGAACTGGCGCGCAAAATGGGTATTACGCGTGCAGTTAACGTCGCGAAAGAAAATCTCAATGACGTGATGGCGGAGCTAGGCATGACCGAAGGTTTTGATGTCGGTCTGGAAATGTCCGGTGCGCCGCCAGCGTTTCGTACCATGCTCGACACCATGAACCACGGTGGCCGTATTGCGATGCTAGGTATTCCACCTTCTGACATGTCGATCGACTGGACAAAAGTGATCTTTAAAGGCTTGTTCATTAAAGGCATTTACGGTCGTGAGATGTTTGAAACCTGGTACAAGATGGCGGCGCTGATTCAGTCTGGCCTCGATCTCTCGCCAATCATTACCCATCGTTTCTCCATCGATGATTTCCAGAAGGGCTTCGACGCTATGCGTTCAGGCCAGTCCGGGAAAGTTATCCTGAGCTGGGATTAACACGAATAAGGGCTGGTATTCCAGCCCTTTTATCTGAGGATAATCTGTTAAATATGTAAAATCCTGTCAGTGTAATAAAAATATCGTAATTGCGCTGATCTCTTATATAGCTGTTCTCATTATCTCTCTAGCCTGAAGTGACTCTCTCACCTGTAAAAATAATATCTCACAGGCTTAATGGTTTCTTAATACAAAGTCTGTACAACGTTAGGGTAACTTCAGAGGCCGTCGGTAATTTATGATGAACAGCACCAATAAACTTAGTGTTATTATCCCGTTATATAATGCGGGCGATGATTTCCGCACTTGTATGGAATCTTTAATTGCGCAAACCTGGACTGCTCTGGAAATCATTATTATTAACGATGGTTCAACGGATAATTCTGTTGAAATAGCAAAGCATTACGCAGAAAACTTTCCTCACGTTCGTTTGTTGCATCAGGCGAATGCTGGAGCATCGGTGGCGCGTAATCGCGGGATCGAGGCAGCGACGGGCAAATATGTTGCTTTTGTCGATGCTGATGATGAAGTCTATCCCACCATGTACGAAACGCTGATGACAATGGCGTTAGAGGACGATCTCGATGTGGCGCAGTGCAATGCTGACTGGTGTTTTCGTGAAACGGGGGAAACCTGGCAATCCATCCCCACCGATCGCCTTCGCTCAACCGGCGTATTAACCGGCCCGGACTGGCTGCGGATGGGACTTTCTTCTCGCCGCTGGACTCACGTTGTCTGGATGGGTGTTTATCGCCGAGATGTTATTGTAAAAAATAACATTAAATTTATTGCTGGATTGCATCATCAGGATATTGTCTGGACAACAGAATTTATGTTTAACGCGCTGCGTGCGCGATATACCGAACAATCGTTATATAAATATTATCTGCATAATACGTCAGTGAGTCGGTTGAATCGACAAGGAAATAAAAATCTTAATTATCAACGGCACTATATTAAAATTACCCGCCTGCTGGAGAAATTAAATAGAAATTATGCCGACAAAATTATGATTTATCCGGAATTTCATCAACAAATAACTTACGAAGCATTGCGCGTTTGCCATGCGGTGCGCAAAGAACCGGATATTATTACCCGCCAGCGGATGATTGCCGAGATATTTACTTCCGGCATGTATAAGCGTCTGATTACTAATGTCCGCAGCGTAAAGGTGGGTTATCAGGCATTACTGTGGTCTTTCCGCTTATGGCAATGGCGCGACAAAACACGGTCGCACCATCGCATTACGTGCAGCGCCTTTAATTTGCGCTAGCGTTAAACTTCGCCGCTTCGGGCTGTTTGCCCCAGCCCTGCCACTGATGCTGGAAGTAAACGATCAGCGTGCTCTGGCTGATGCTTTCGCTTAATACTTCAAAGAAGCGATTAGCATAAACCGGTTCCAGCGGTTTCTTCGGTTTACACAGCTTCACTCCACGGAACGGATTACGCGGTGCGTCGGGCACAGTGTTCTTCGGCGGTGTAGACGTATCGACCTGCGGTTCATTCAGCAAGCTGCTGGCTTTCACCAGCGTAATGTCTGGCGGCAGGTTATAAACCATCTGTTGCAATACGCGAACTGTTGAAGGGTGAGGATGACCAATGGCGATGGTTGAACCGTTGCGACGCGCCAGGTCAATTGCGCGATTGAACTGCATACGGATGTCCGCTTCGTTCTGGGAATCATCGAGAAACACTTTCCGTTTGATGACTTTTACGCCAGTACCTTGTGCGGCGCGCATCGCCTGGGTATTACCGATAGTCACACTGTCGAGGAAATAAAGATTGTAACGCGCCAGCGCCTGCATCACTTTCTGCATACCAAAAAGGTTAGAGGTCATCTTGCTGCCCATGTGGTTGTTGATCCCCACGGCATAGGGCACGTTATTGACCGCACTGCGAATAATGCGCTCAATCTCGTCGCTGCTCATCTCCGGGCGCAGCGTATTTTTCTCCAGCGGCTGCTTACTCAACGGTGCCATCGGTAGATGAATCAATACTTCGTGACCGCTGTTATGCGCTTTGGTTGCCATCTCTCTGGCGTGTGGCGAGTCAGGTAACACGGCGACAGAGATAGCGGAGGGCATCGCCAGCACCTGGTTTTCGTTGTGCGGGCGATAACCAAAATCATCAATGACGATGGCAAGTTTGCCAGCAAATACAGGGGAGGAGAGAGCCAACAGAGCGGCAAATGCAAGAACGTTACGACGAAATGGAAACAAAACTTATCTTCCCAACCACGGTTGTGGATTGACCGCCTGACCCTGGCGGCGAATTTCGAAATAGAGTGAGGACCGACCCTGACCGCCACTGCTGCCCACCAGTGCAATTGGCTGACCCGCGCGAACCTGCGAACCAACGCTCACCAGTGCGCTCTGATTATAGCCATAAAGGCTCATGTCGCCTTTACCGTGCTCAACCACCACCACCAGACCGTAGCCTTGCAGCCAGTCAGCCAGAATCACCCGACCGTCGGCAATCGCTTTAACTTCAGTACCTTCTGAGGCACCGATAACCATTCCTTTCCAGCGTAATTCACCCTGTAGCTGCTCGCCATAGCGATGCAGCGTCGGCCCGCGAACCGGCCAGAATGCCTGACCACGCGGCGCACCCAGACCACCGGTTCGGGACATCAGCGATTTTTCGCTTTCGGTAGGTTTGTAGGTGGTGCCTTTGCGCGTCGCTTCTTTTTGCCTGTCGCGAACAGCCTGAGCCTCACGCGCTTCTCGTTCAGCACGCGCTTTCGCTGCCGCTTCTGCACGAGCAATGCTATTGCGCAGACGAGATTCGTTAGCGCGCAGTTCACTTAGCTGCTGCTGACCTTGTTGAATGGAAGATTCCAGCCCTGCCAGCGTCTTCTTACGCTCGTTCAGCGCCTGGGTCAGCTTCGCCTGCTGGGCGCGTTGTTCGTATAACAGCGTTTGTTGCTCGCTCTGTTTCTCTTCCAGTTCGGCGCGCTGCATGGCGACTTCTGCACGTGTTTGCTTCAGTTCGGCGATGGTTTCTTGTCGCGCCTGGTTGAGATAGCCGAAATAAGCCTGTAAACGCTGACCGCGCTGGCTTTCTTCACCGCTGAGAATTAGCTGAATACCGGTATGTTCACCCTGACGAAACGCGGCATCCAGTTGCGCGGCGAGGCTGCGTTCCTGGGCGGCTTTTTGCTGCTCCAGTTTGGCAATCGACGCGTTCATCTCATCAATCTGTTTATTCAGTTGATTAAGCGTGTTTTGCGTTTCGCGCAGTTTACGGGTGGCTTCCGAGATCGCTTCTTCCTGCTTTTTCAATTGTGCGAGCAGGCTTGCGCGTTGTTGTTGCTTTTGGCGTACCGCGCGCTCTTTCGCGGCGATGTCAGCCTGAATGGATTTGAGTTGGTCACGCTCATCCGCGTGGGCAGAAAAAGTGCACAACAATACGCCAGCGCAAAGAACGCTGGCGTAAATGATGGGCCTGACTGCAAACCTGCGCGGTTTCGTGGCCCGTGTCATGGTATTAATCGCCTTTCCCCTCATGGGGAGGGATTATTCCACGATGAACAGCGGCTTACCAGTCATCTCTTGCGGGATTTCCATACCCATTAAAGAGAGCATGGTCGGCGCGATGTCAGAAAGTTTGCCGCCTTCAACCGCTTTCACGTTCTTATCGCCAACGTAAATCAGCGGAACAGGCAGGTTGGTATGCGCCGTGTGAGCCTGACCCGTAGCCGGATCGCGCATCTGTTCAGCGTTACCGTGGTCAGCGGTGATCAGCAGTTGTCCACCCACAGACTCAACAGCTTTGGTCACTTCTGCCACGCAGTGATCCAGTGCTTCAACTGCTTTAACTGCTGCTTCCATCACCCCGGTGTGACCTACCATGTCGCCGTTCGGATAGTTACAGATAATGGTGTCGTATTTGCCGCTCTTGATGGCAGCAACCAGTTTTTCGGTCAGCTCTGCGGAGCTCATTTCCGGCTGCAGATCGTAGGTAGCCACTTTCGGCGAGTTGATCAGAATGCGATCTTCGCCTTTGAACGACTCTTCTACGCCACCGTTGAAGAAGAAAGTGACGTGGGCATATTTTTCGGTTTCGGAAATACGCAGCTGAGTTTTATCGTTTTTCGCCATCCACTCGCCGAAGGTGTTAACCAGAGAGGCTGGTGGGTAAGCAACGGCAGTTTTGATGTCAGCGGCGTATTCGGTCAGCATCACGAAATCGATGTTAACCACTTTCTTACGCGCGAAGCCGTCGAAATCAGCGTTCACGAATGCACGAGTGATTTCACGTGCGCGGTCAGCGCGGAAGTTCATGAAAATCAGCGCATCGCCGTCTTCCATCGCTGCATCTGGCTGGCCTTCAGCACGGATAACGGTCGCTTTCACAAACTCGTCGTTTTCGTCGCGAGCATAAGCGGCCTGCAAACCAGCAACGGCGGTATCAGCCTGGAACTCACCTTGCGCCAGAGTCAGCAGGTCATAAGCTTTTTCAACGCGATCCCAACGGTTATCGCGATCCATCGCGTAGTAACGACCAATGATGGACGCTACGCGGCCTTTACCCAGCGCGGCAAATTTCTCTTCGAATTTTTTCAGTGAGGATTCAGCACTGCGCGGCGGGGTGTCGCGACCGTCAAGGAATGCGTGCAGGTAGATTTTCTCTGCGCCACGTTCAGCCGCCAGCTCTACCATCGCCATGATGTGATCTTCGTGGCTGTGTACGCCGCCTGCGGAGAGCAGACCCATAATGTGTACCGCTTTGCCCGCGTTTTTCGCTTTATCTACCGCACCAGTCAGCACCGGGTTAGCGAAGAAAGCGCGATCTTTGATTTCAACGTCCAGACGAGTCAGGTCCTGATACACGATGCGGCCGGCACCCAGGTTAACGTGGCCTACTTCGGAGTTACCCATCTGACGGTCAGGCAGACCGACTTCCAGACCGGAAGCGTCGATCAGGGTATGCGGACGATTGGCCCACAGTGCATCCATTACCGGGGTTTTAGCACTAAAAATGGCGTTATCCTGTTGTTCTTCACGATAGCCATAGCCATCCAGAATCACCAGTACCATAGGTTTTTTAGAAACCGACATTGCGACAACCTCATACTCAAGAGTCAAAATTTGCGTAATTTTACTACAGCTGAATCGATAAAATAGCCTCTGAAGATCAAAATATACGACCGCTCGCGGCAAGCCGATGCCAGATTTGCGATTTTTTTTCGTAGCGTGCCGCAAAATTGCATTCCGGTGCACGCGCTGGCTGTATTTGCCGCAACGCGCAGGTATACTCCTTCCCTGGTTTTTAATCACTACGTCGGGAGTTATTACCCCCCATGCAAGAAATTATGCAATTTGTTGGCCGTCATCCCATACTGAGTATCGCCTGGATCGCGTTACTGGTGGCGGTTCTTGTTACTACGTTTAAGAGCTTGACCTCAAAAGTGAAGGTAATTACTCGTGGTGAAGCTACGCGTCTGATCAACAAAGAAGACGCAGTGGTTGTGGATTTACGCCAGCGTGATGACTTCCGTAAAGGCCATATCGCAGGTTCTATCAATTTGTTGCCGAGCGAAATCAAAGCCAACAATGTTGGTGAACTTGAGAAGCACAAAGACAAACCGGTTATCGTGGTAGACGGTTCTGGTATGCAGTGCCAGGAGCCTGCAAACGCGCTGACGAAAGCGGGTTTTGCGCAAGTATTCGTGCTGAAAGAAGGCGTCGCTGGCTGGGCTGGCGAAAACTTGCCTCTGGTGCGCGGCAAATAATTTACCTGCCATCTTTCATGCCGCAGGCAGTTAGCTGCAATTAGACCCCCAGCGACTTATTGATATAAGCTTCTGGGGACACTCCATTTTGCAGCCGCCCTGCAATATGAAATTTCAGGGTAAAAAAACAGGAGCTAAGTTATGGCCAATGTTGAAATCTATACCAAAGAAACCTGCCCGTATTGCCATCGTGCAAAAGCACTGCTGAGCAGCAAGGGCGTAAGTTTCCAGGAGCTACCGATTGATGGCAACGCCGCTAAGCGTGAAGAGATGATCAAACGCAGTGGTCGCACCACGGTTCCGCAAATTTTTATTGACGCACAGCACATTGGCGGCTGTGACGACTTGTATGCATTGGATGCACGTGGTGGACTGGATCCCCTGCTGAAATAACGTATTAACGTTGGCATTACACTGCGCAGTATTTAAGGACAACACTTAAGGGTTTTCTACACATGTCAGAACAAAACAACACCGAAATGACCTTCCAGATCCAGCGTATTTATACCAAGGATATTTCTTTCGAAGCGCCGAACGCGCCGCACGTTTTCCAGAAAGATTGGCAGCCAGAAGTTAAACTTGATCTGGATACGGCATCTTCTCAACTGGCAGATGACGTTTACGAAGTGGTACTGCGTGTTACCGTAACGGCATCCCTGGGTGAAGAAACCGCGTTCCTGTGCGAAGTTCAACAGGGCGGTATTTTCTCCATCGCGGGTATCGAAGGCACCCAGATGGCACATTGCCTGGGCGCATACTGCCCGAACATTCTGTTCCCGTATGCTCGTGAATGCATCACCAGCATGGTATCTCGCGGTACGTTCCCGCAACTGAACCTTGCGCCGGTTAACTTCGATGCGCTGTTCATGAACTATTTGCAGCAGCAGGCTGGCGAAGGTACTGAAGAACATCAGGATGCCTGATGAACCAACGTAATGCTTCAATGACTGTGATCGGTGCCGGCTCGTACGGCACCGCTCTTGCCATCACCCTGGCAAGAAATGGCCACGAGGTTGTCCTCTGGGGCCATGACCCTGAACATATCGCGACGCTTGAACGCGACCGCTGTAACGCCGCGTTTCTCCCCGATGTGCCTTTTCCCGATACGCTTCACCTTGAAAGCGATCTCGCCACCGCACTGGCAGCCAGCCGCAATATTCTCGTCGTCGTACCCAGCCATGTCTTTGGTGAAGTGCTGCGCCAGATTAAACCGCTGCTGCGCCCTGATGCGCGCCTGGTGTGGGCGACAAAAGGGCTGGAAGCGGAAACAGGGCGTCTGTTACAGGACGTAGCGCGCGAGGCGTTAGGCGATCAAATTCCACTGGCGGTTATCTCTGGCCCGACTTTTGCGAAAGAACTGGCGGCGGGTTTACCAACGGCCATTTCGCTGGCCTCTACCGATCAAACCTTTGCTGATGACCTCCAGCAACTGCTGCACTGCGGCAAAAGTTTCCGCGTTTACAGCAACCCGGATTTCATTGGCGTGCAGCTTGGCGGCGCGGTGAAAAACGTCATTGCGATCGGTGCCGGCATGTCCGACGGTATCGGTTTCGGGGCGAATGCGCGAACGGCGCTGATCACCCGTGGTCTGGCTGAAATGTCGCGTCTGGGCACGGCGCTGGGTGCCGATCCTGCCACCTTTATGGGCATGGCAGGTCTGGGCGATCTGGTACTTACCTGCACCGACAACCAGTCGCGGAACCGCCGTTTTGGCATGATGCTCGGTCAGGGCATGGATGTACAAAGCGCGCAAGAGAAGATTGGTCAGGTGGTGGAAGGCTACCGCAATACGAAAGAAGTCCGCGAACTGGCGCACCGCTTCGGCGTTGAAATGCCAATAACCGAGGAAATTTATCAAGTATTATATTGCGGAAAAAACGCGCGCGAGGCAGCATTGACTTTATTAGGTCGTGCACGCAAGGACGAGCGAAGCAGCCACTAAACCCAGGGAACCTTTGTTACCGCTATGACCCGGCTCGCGCAGAACGAGCCGGTCATTATCTCATCGTGTGGAGTAAGCAATGTCGTGTGAAGAACTGGAAATTGTCTGGAACAATATTAAAGCGGAAGCCAGAACGCTGGCGGACTGTGAGCCAATGCTGGCCAGTTTTTACCACGCAACGCTACTCAAGCATGAAAACCTTGGCAGTGCACTGAGCTACATGCTGGCGAACAAGCTGTCATCGCCGATTATGCCTGCTATTGCTATCCGTGAAGTGGTGGAAGAAGCCTACGCCGCTGACCCGGAAATGATCGCTTCTGCGGCCTGCGATATTCAGGCGGTGCGTACCCGTGACCCGGCAGTTGATAAATACTCAACCCCCTTGTTATACCTGAAAGGTTTTCATGCCTTGCAAGCGTATCGCATCGGTCACTGGCTGTGGAATCAGGGGCGTCGCGCACTGGCTATTTTTCTGCAAAATCAGGTGTCTGTGACTTTTCAGGTCGATATTCACCCGGCGGCAAAAATTGGTCGCGGTATCATGCTCGACCACGCGACAGGCATCGTCGTTGGTGAAACAGCGGTGATTGAAAACGACGTGTCGATTCTGCAATCCGTCACCCTTGGCGGTACGGGCAAAACCAGCGGCGACCGTCACCCAAAAATTCGTGAAGGCGTGATGATTGGCGCGGGCGCGAAAATTCTCGGCAATATTGAAGTCGGGCGTGGCGCGAAGATTGGCGCGGGTTCTGTCGTGCTGCAACCAGTGCCGCCGCATACTACCGCTGCTGGCGTTCCGGCGCGTATCGTCGGTAAACCAGACAGCGATAAACCGTCAATGGATATGGATCAGCATTTTAACGGCATTCACCATACGTTTGAGTATGGGGATGGGATCTGACGTCCTGTGCTCGTGCCGGATGCGATGCTAACCGCATCTTATCCGGCCTGGCGTAACTAATCTCTCAACACCGCTCCCGGATATCCCAACTGCCGCCAGGCTTCATACACCACGACCGACACCGCATTGGACAGGTTCATGCTGCGGCTGTCCGGCACCATTGGAATACGAATTTTTTGTTCAGCGGGCAGAGCATCAAGAATGCTCGCTGGCAGGCCGCGTGTTTCCGGGCCGAACATCAGATAGTCGCCATCCTGATAGCTTACGGCGCTATGGGCGGGAGTGCCTTTAGTGGTGAGGGCAAACAGACGCTGGGGATTTTCTGCTCTAAGGAACGCGCTATAGTCATGATGACGCGTAACGGCAGTAAACTCGTGATAGTCCAGCCCCGCGCGGCGCAGGCGCTTATCGTCCCAGGCAAATCCCATCGGTTCGATGATATGCAGACGAAAGCCGGTATTAGCGCAAAGACGGATGATGTTGCCAGTGTTTGGCGGAATTTCTGGTTCGTAAAGTACGATGTTTAGCATACTGCCCCCTTAGTGCGGGGGCAGGATAGCAGAAAATCGGGGATTAGTGCGGCCTTTTCCCCTCACCCCGGCCCTCTCCCCGGAGGGGCGAGGGAGAAAAAAAGAGTGCGGTGTCGTTTCAGAGTGAGGGAGACAATGTAGTGTCGGGCAGGTAAGGTCTTTTCTCCTCACCTTAAAGAAGCCAGGAGGAAAATAGGGCGAGGAATTGTTTTTAGCCTGAGGGAGTACAGACAGCGCCGAACGGTTCCCTCTCCCCGGAGGGGCGAGGGAGAAAAGGTGAGGGAGACAATGTAGTGTCGGGCAGGTAAGGTCTTTTCTCCTCACCTTAAAGAAGCCAGGAGGAAAATAGGGCGAGGAATTGTTTTCAGCCTGAGGGAGTACAGACAGCGTCGATCGGTTCCCTCTCCCCGGAGGGGTGAGGGAGAAAAGGTGAGGGAGACAATGTAGTGTCGGGCAGGTAAGGTCTTTTCTCCTCACCTTAAAGAAGCCTGGAGGAAAATAGGGCGAGGAATTGTTTTCAGCCTGAGGGAGTACAGACAGCGCCGATCGGTTCCCTCTCCCTGAGGGAGAGGGTTAGGGTGAGGGGGCGCAAACGACTATGCTGCATTCCCTTTCGCCATCGGAGCCAGCGCCGCAGGCAACTCTTTACCCAGCCCCTGAACCAGCGAATCTTCCGTAATCTCACTGATGGATTTCGCGCCAGTCAGCGTCATCGCCACTTTCATCTCTTTCTCGATCAGATTCAGCAAGTTCGCCACGCCCGCCTGACCCGCTGTTGCCAGCGCATACAGGAACGCACGACCCAGCAGTACGGTATCGGCACCGAGCGCGATCATACGCACGACATCAAGTCCGTTACGAATCCCGCTATCTGCCAGAATGGCGATATCACCTTTCACCGCATCCGCGATAGCAGGCAGCGCACGAGCGGAAGAGAGTACACCGTCCAGCTGGCGGCCACCATGGTTAGAAACCACAATCCCATCAGCACCAAAACGTACTGCATCACGCGCATCTTCCGGGTCGAGGATCCCTTTGATCACCATCGGGCCATCCCAGAAATCGCGGATCCACTCAAGGTCTTTCCATGAGATGGACGGATCGAAGTTATTCCCCAGCCAGCCGATGTAATCTTCCAGTCCGGTCGGTTTACCGAGATAGGCCGAAATATTACCTAAATCATGCGGACGACCGTTCAGGCCGACATCCCATGCCCATTGCGGATGCGTCACCGCCTGCAAGTAGCGGCGCATTGCAGCGTTCGGGCCGCTCATACCAGAATGTGCATCACGATAACGTGCGCCTGGCGTCGGCATATCCACGGTGAAAACCAGTGTCGAACAGCCCGCCGCTTTTGCCCGTTCCAGTGCGTTACGCATAAAGCCGCGATCGCGCAGCACATAAAGCTGGAACCACATCGGACGTTTGATAGCTGGAGCGACTTCTTCAATCGGGCAAACTGAAACCGTCGAGAGAGTAAACGGAATGCCGTGAGCATCAGCCGCTTTGGCAGCCTGAACTTCACCGCGACGCGCATACATGCCGCACAAACCCACCGGAGCCAGCGCCACCGGCATCGACAGCTTTTCATTAAACAGCGTCGTTTCCAGGCTTAAGTCGGACATGTTTTTCAGAATGCGTTGGCGCAGCGCCACTTCTGACAAATCCTCCACGTTGCGGCGCAGCGTGTATTCAGAATATGCACCACCATCCATATAGTGGAACAGGAACGGCGGCAGAATGCGTTGCGCTGCGGCGCGATAATCGCTGGCTGCGGAAATAATCATGCGTTTTTCTCCCTCGAATGCTCATTATGCTCACCGGGCAGGCGGGTAATGCGTGCACGGCGAGCCTGATCTTCATCGAATCGTTTCATGGTGGTGTGGACAAAGCTGAGGTGCGCCATCATTGCTTTACGCGCACCGTCGGCATCACCGGCAAAAATGGCGTTAATGACCGCCTGATGCTGTTCAGTCAGTTGCGAAAAAACGGGCGGCACCAGATACATCCGCTGACGACTTTGCATCACTGAAGATTGCAGGACATCAAAGAAACCGCGCATGGTTTGCAGCAGCACGATGTTATGTGAGGCTTCGGCAATTGCCAGGTGAAAACGAACGTCCGCTTGCGAGGCGAGATCCGGGTCTTCACTCAGCGTCGCTTCAAAGCAGAGCTGTATCTTTTCTTTATCGGCTTGTGTGGCACGCATTGCTGCGTGCCAGGCGGTGCTGGCCTCAATGGCGTAGCGGGCTTCCAGAATATCGAAGCTGTAATCCGGATCATCGGCCATTAGCGTTTTCAGCGGCTGGACGATGTTTTGCTCCGACCACGCGTCATGGCGCCAGCGGATAAACGTCCCGCCACCGCGACGACTAAGCAGCACACCTTCACTGACCAGTTTTGCCAGCGCCTCGCGCAGGGAATTGCGCGACACGCCGAGCTGCATCGCCAGTTGGCGTTCAGCGGGCAACTTCATGCCCGGTTCCAGATTTTGTTCATCAATCAGCGCCCGCACACGGGAAGCTACCTCGTCTGACAGGCGTCTGGGTATAACCATCATTACGGAATCATCCACGTTAAGACGTAGGCCTGAAGCGTGGTAATCACGCCCACCATACAGGTGAAGATCAGGCTGTGTTTGACAGTAAAGCGGAACAGATCTGACTCTTTGCCCACGAGTCCTACCGCCGCACAGGCAATGGCGATGGACTGCGGGGAGATCATCTTGCCGGTGACGCCGCCGGTGGTGTTGGCAGCAACCAGCAACAGATCAGAGACGCCAATTTGTTGTGCTGCGGTGGCTTGCAGCGCGGCAAACAGGGCGTTAGATGACGTATCCGATCCGGTCAGGAATACCCCCAGCCAGCCGAGGAACGGCGAGAAGAAGGTGAATGCATGACCGGTGTGTGCCAGTGCCAGCGCCAGCGTTGACGACAGCCCTGAATAGTTCGAGATAAAGGCGAACGCCAGCACCATGCCGATGGAGTAGATGGGGAGCGCCAGTTCTTTCAGTGTGCTGCCGAAGGTGCTGATGGCGTCAGAGGGTTTCATCTTCAGCCAGACGATAGAGAGCAGCGCAGCAAACAGAATGGCAGTACCGGTGGCAGAGAACCAGTCAAACTTAAATACGGCGGCATAGGCAGTGGCTTCGCTGACAACTGGCGGCATACGGGCAACCAGTTTGTCGAGATACGGCACCGGAATGTTGATCACCCACTCATACAGCACACCACCCGAAGCGAACAAGGCTTTAAACGGCGGAATACTCCACAGCGTTACGGTGGCGGTCAGGAACAGGAACGGTGTCCAGGCACGTAACACCTGACCTGCGGTGTAACCGGTGTGAGCCAGCGTCATATCAACCTGGGATGCACCCAGATCGCCGAAGCGGAAGACGCGCACCGGCTGCCAACGTTTGAGGAACAGTGTCAGGCAGAGCAGCGATACCAGCGAAGAGATAATGTCCGGCAGTTCCGGCCCAATAAAGTTAGAGCTAAGGTACTGTGCGATGGCAAACGAGCCGCCCGCAACCACGACCGCAGGCCAGGTTTCTTTGATACCGCGCCAGCCGTCCATAATCGCCATGATCCAGAACAGCACGATAATGGTCATAAACGGTAGCTGACGTCCCACCATCTGGCCAATCTCAAAGCTGTCGATGCCTGTCACCTGTCCGGCAACCAGAATCGGAATGCCCATCGCGCCAAATGCCACCGGCGCGGTGTTAACAATCAGGCACAACCCGGCGGCGTACAGCGGTTTAAAGCCCAGCCCGACCAGCAATGCGGCGGTAATTGCTACCGGTGCGCCAAAGCCTGCGGCACCTTCGAGAAATGCGCCGAAACAGAAACCGACGATCAGCATTTGCAGGCGCTGGTCAGGGGTTATTGAAAGAATAGATGAGCGGATGATGTCAAACTGTCCGGTTTTCACCGAGATCTTATAGACGAACACCGCTGCAATAATGATCCACGCGATGGGCCACAAACCGTAGAAGAAGCCATAAACCACTGAGGCCAGCGCATTGGCGACCGGCATTTTGTAGAACAATAGCGCGACGGTCAGAGCGATAACGACTGTCCATGTGGCGGCGACATAGCCTTTTAGTTTGAGCTTAATAAGCGCAAAGAAAAAAAACAGGATGGGAAGCGATGCTATCAGGCTGGAAAGCCAGATATTCCCGGCGGGATCGTAGTTTTGTTGCCAGAGATTCATTGCAGGTCTCCTGGAGGCCACGCACATCGTGTAATGAGTCTGTTGCTCATCTGCTTGTCACACGTTGTGTAAAAGTGGCACTGCCAATTTTGTTGTGTAGGGATAATGACAATAAATGGTTAACTAAATGTTATGCATTGGCAACGTTAATGTGAGTTTTAATTGGGGAACTGTGAACCAGAGGTCAGATAAGCGAAGAATTGGTAGGGCCAATTATTGTGGGGGAGAAAAATTTGCTGCGGAGCTGGCTTGTGCCCCTCACCCTAACCCTCTCCCCGGAGGGGCGAGGGGACTGATTGTGCTCGGTGTTAGATGGAGCGCGTCCTTCAGCAATGCAAGAAAACCATTATGCACGGTATCAAATGCAGCACGTTTCCTCCCTCGCCCCTTTGGGGAGAGGGTCGGGGTGAGGGGGGCAGCGCGCACGAGACCCCACACCAGCCCGGAGATGCAAGAAAACCATTATGCACGGTATCAGATGCAACACGTTTTTTCCCCTCGCCCCTTTGGGGAGAGCGCCGGGGTGAGGGGGGCAGCGCGCACGAGACCCCACACCAGCCCGGCGATGCAAGAAAACCATTATGCACGGTATCAAATGCAGCACGTTTTCCCCCTCGCCCCTTTGGGGAGAGGGTCGGGGTGAGGGGGGCAGCGCGCACGATGCCCCACACCAGCCCGGCAATGCAAGAAAACCATTATGCACGGTATCAGATGCAGCACGTTTTCCCCCTCGCCCCTTTGGGGAGAGGGGCGGGGTGAGGGGATCAGCGCGCACGAGACCCCACATCAGCCCGGCAATGCAAGAAAACCATTATGCACGGTATCAGATGCAGCACGTTTTTCCCCCTCGCCCCTTTGGGGAGAGGGTCGGGGTGAGGGGGCAGCGCGCACGAGACCCCACACCAGCCCGGCAATGCAAGAAAACCATTATGCACGGTATCAGATGCAGCACGTTTTTCCCCCTCGCCCCTTTGGGGAGAGGGTCGGGGTGAGGGGGCAGCGCGCACGATGCCCCACACCAGCCCGGCGATGCAAGAAAACCATTATGCACGGTATCAAATGCAGCACGTTTTTCCCCCTCGCCCCTTTGGGGAGAGCGCCGGGGTGAGGGGGCAGCGCGCACGAGACCCCACATCAGCCCGGCAATGCAAGAAAACCATTATGCACGGTATCAAATGCAGCACGTTTTTCCCCCTCGCCCCTTTGGGGAGAGGGTCGGGGTGAGGGGATCAGCGCGCATGTAGCCTCAAGCTAATGTCAAAAAGCCGAAGTCACAATTTGTGCAATTTTCAAACAAAAAAAGGGCAACCCTCCTCAGAGAATTGCCCTTAGTCACACTAACTTAATGGGTCATTACCACTGAATACCGGCACCGAGTGCGGCGGAGTATTCACCCTGGCTATTGGTACTACCTTGTAATTTGTAGACCCAACGACCGTTGGCGCTCACCATCGACACACCTAAAGCAACAGCCGATTCACCGTTGTATGTACCGCCACCAATGGAGGCCATGCTGGCACCTGGCGTGTAAGCCTGCGGCAGACCGGTCATCGCCATTGCAGAAGCGATACCACCGCTCAACTTGCTTTCGGTTTTGGACAGTTTGTTATCCATCTCAACCATGCGCTGATCGGTGTATTGCTTCGTTTCCTGCACGCTTTGCTTCAACTGCGCGTAGTTCACCGCGTCGTTGTTGTTAACGCCAGCGGAAACGTTGCTGATGCGAGTCGTTCCGCCATTACCACCGCCGAGAGTGATGTTGCTGTAATCAACAGAACCGTCAGCTTTGGTGTCATAGCGCACGCCGCCTGCTTCGGAAGACTTCAACTGCGCAACGTTAACCGCGTCAGTAGCATTTTTACCAGCGGCAACGTTGGTGATACGGCGTTGGTTAGTGGAAGAACCTACGGAGATCGTATTTTCTTCGTTTGCCACAGAGCCAGTACCCAGCGCAACGCTGTTATCAGCGGCAGCAATAGAGCCAGAGCCAATCGCAACACTGTCTTTACCCTGCGCGTTAGCATCTACGCCATCGGTGTTGGTCTTGAAGTACTTGGTGCTACCGGTGCTTACGATATCGCCAATACCGTTTTCGATATTGGTGACGCGGGTATCCAGATTCGTTACCTGAGTATTCAGGTTAGTAATGCTCTGGGTGTTCTGGGAAACCTGTGCGTCCGTCACTTTCAACTGACCAACGTTAACGGCATCGGTATCTGCCGAACCCGCCGCGACATTAGTGATCTGACGTTGACCGTCTTCACTGCCGACAGAGAACTCACCGACAGAGTTCTGCGGCGCGTCCATGTTGTAGGCGGTGTAGCCAGTCTGAGCGCCGCGAGTGGTCTGAGAACCATTACCCATTGCAATACTGTTTGCATGGTTGGCGCGTGCGTTAGAACCGATAGCAATACCGTTGATGGCATCTGGCAGAACCAGAGTGTTCAGGCCGATACCAATACCCGCGTCAGCATTAACGATAGTTTTCGCGCCCATCGCCAGCGAGTCAGTACCTACCGCCAGTGAATCTTCTTCCGTTGAGTTGGCATGGTAGTACTTGGTCGGCGTAGTGGCGACAGCACCAATGGCGTTTTGCAACTGGCGTACAGTCACGGCGTCATGGGATTCAGTACCATCAGCAACGTTGATGATCTGACGGTACTTACCATCATCGCCAATCGACAATGCGCCAAGCAGTTCGCCGTCAGTGGTGTCGTAACCAATCACAACGCCTTCTTCGGTTACGCTGGTGTTACGAGAACCTTTAACAATCACACGGCTGGAGACGGATTCGCTACCCAGCGCGATACCAGTATCAACGCTGCTGCTGCTATTCTGACCAATTGCGACACTGCTTTCGCCGGAAGCGACAGCGTTATAACCCACCGCTGTAGCGCCAGTACCTGATGCGCTCGCATCAATAAAGGTTAAGCCGGTGTCATTAGTACGCGCATAGTTCAGACCCGCACCGTTCTCTTCGATGTAGTCTATGCTGGTATTACCGGCAATCTGGTTGATGATCTCATTTTGCTGATTGATCAACGTGTTGGTGGCGAACAACTGTGAACCATTAATTGCATCAGTACTGGTTTCAGAAATATCACCATTAGCAACATTAGTGATTACGCTGGCTTTGCCATCGCGGCTGGCGCTGAACGCACCATTTTCACCGGCGGTTGCGTCCCAGAGCAGCGCATCATCCAGGGTTGAGTCGATCGCGTCCAGAGCATCACCGACGTTATTGTAATCGGTATCAGCAATGGAGTACGTCGGCGCACTGATGCTACCGTCAGCATTTACTGCGGCGCCACCGCCCAGGGCATCAACAACAGAGTTGCTCACACCGTAGAGTTGCCCACCATTGATGGCATCGGTGCTGGTTTCAGAAACGGCACCATTTGCGACATTGGTAATTTTGCTGGCATTGCCACCGTGGCCGGCGCTGAATGCACTTGCCGTTTCATCCCACAGCAGAGCGTCGCCCAGTGAAGTGCTAAAGGAGGTGTTAATCGCCGCCAGCGCATCACCTACGTTATCGTAGCTGTTGCTACCGATGGTGTAGGACGGGCCAGTAAATACACCGTTTTCATCAACCGAGGCGTTACCGCCAAAATAGTCTGCCAGTGAATCACTTAAGCTAAACAGTTGCCCACCGTTAACGGCATCGGTGCTGGTAGATGAGATTGTTCCAGCGGTGACGTTAGTGATTTTGCTGGTGGTTTCGGTGCCGTGTGCAGCGGTGAATGCGCTTGCGGCGTCATCCCATTTCAGCGCATCTTCACCGAGGTTGTTCACCGTATCAGTCAGATTGGTGATGTTGGTGGTGTTAGTAGCGATGTTAGTGGTGTTGGTTGCCACATTGTCGTTGGTGGTTTTTAACTGAGAACCGTTAACGGCATCGGTACTGGTCTCCGTCAACTCACCTGCCGTAACGTTAGTGATTTTGCTGGTGGCTTCGGTGCCGTGTGCGGCGGTGAATGCACCTGAGGCGTCATCCCATGCCAGCGCGTCGGCACCAAGGTTAGTCACTGTATCAGTCAGGTTGGTGATACTGGTGGTGTTGGCGGCAACATCATTCGTCAGGTTAGTGATGTTGGTGGTGTTGTTAGCAACTTCGCCGGTCAGGTTGCTGATATTGGTGGTGTTGGTTGCCACGTTATCGTTAGTGGTTTTCAACTGAGAACCGTTAACGGCATCGGTACTGGTCTCCGTCAGTTCGCCCGCCGTAACGTTAGTGATTTTGTTGGTGGCTTCGGTGCCGTGTGCGGCGGTGAATGCACCTGAGGCGTCATCCCATGCCAGCGCGTCGGCACCAAGGTTAGTCACTGTATCAGTCAGGTTGGTGATACTGGTGGTGTTGGCGGCAACATCATTCGTCAGGTTAGTGATGTTGGTGGTGTTGTTAGCAACTTCGCCGGTCAGGTTGCTGATATTGGTGGTGTTGGTTGCCACGTTATCGTTAGTGGTTTTCAACTGAGAACCGTTAACGGCATCGGTACTGGTCTCCGTCAGTTCACCCGCCGTAACGTTAGTGATTTTGCTGGTGGCTTCAGTGCCGTGTGCGGCAGTGAATACGCCAGCGGCGTCATCCCATTTCAGCGCATCTTCACCGAGGCTATTCACCGTATCAGTCAGATTAGTGATATTGGTGGTGTTGTTAGCAACATCGCCAGTCAGGTTGGTGATATTAGTGGTGTTGGTTGCCACGTTATCGTTAGTGGTTTTCAACTGAGAACCGTTAACCGCATCGGTACTGGTCTCCGTCAGCTCACCCGCCGTAACGTTGGTGATTTTGTTGGTGGCTTCGGTGCCGTGTGCAGCAGTGAATACGCCAGCGGCGTCATCCCATTTCAGCGCATCTTCACCGAGGCTATTCACCGTATCAGTCAGATTAGTGATGTTGGTGGTGTTGTTAGCAACATCGCCAGTCAGGTTGGTGATATTAGTGGTGTTGGTTGCCACGTTATCGTTAGTGGTTTTTAACTGCGAGCCGTTAACCGCATCGGTACTGGATGCGTTCAGCTCACCCGCCGTAACGTTGGTGATTTTGCTGGTGGCATCGGAACCGTGTTTTGCACTGTAGACTTTTTTAACTGAGTCCCATTGTAATGTATTATCATCAATACCCTTTAACGCGTCGCCAACATTAGTAAAGGAGCCACTTTGCAGTTTGTAGTTAGGAGCATTAACAATCCCGGCAGTGCTCACTGAGGCGCCGCCGCCCAGACGGTCTGCGACTGACTTACTGATATCATAAAGCTGTGAACCATTGATAGCATCAGTACTGGTACTGCTAATATCGCCTTTTGCCATATGGACAATTTTACGCTGCAGCGTATCGTTACCCACTGAAACAGTATTATCTTCCACGGCAGTAGACTCTGTACCCAGAGCAACGGAGTTAACACCAGTTACGTTGGACAGGCTACCAATCGCAAGACTTTTTTCACTACCAGCATAGCTTTCTTGTCCAAGCGCAATACTGTTTTCGCTGCTTGACTGACTGTTATTACCCAACGCAATAGAATTTACACCATCTGCCTTTCCTGCCTGACCGAAAGCCATTGCTCCAGCTTTGGCTGCATTGGCACCATATCCGAGCGCAACGGTATTGTCCGCGTTAGCTATGCTGTTTGAACCCAATGCCAGGCTATATAAACCATTTGCCTGAGCGTCGGCACCCATTGCAATGGAACCTGTGCTATTGCCCAAGGCGTTTCTACCTAATGCCAGGCTATCGTCACCAGTGGCCTTACTGTCTACCCCTAGTGCTACCGATTTTTCTCCTAATGATGACGCTCTGTTACCTAACGCAACACTACCTTTATTTTGGGCTCCGGAACCTTGACCTATTGCCACTGCACTCTCACCGCTAGCACTGGAGCCAACCGCTAATGCAACTGTATAGTCGCCAATGGCACTAGCGCCACTGCCGATAGCAACCCCCCTGCTCCCTGTGGCTTTCGATAGCTGCCCCATTGATACTGAACTTTGTCCAGTAGCATTACTGTTATAACCCACTGCAGTAGCCCCAGCAGCAGAGATTGCATTTACCCCAATAGAAATACTTGCTGTGCTACCGCCTACAGAGGAAGCTTTCGCACCTTTACCAATAGCAATCCATGCATCAGTAAGTTCGGTGCCATCAGAATATGTACCACCATCAAGACTGACAGAAGCACCTGCCCCAAACGACGACATCATCCCACCTGCAACCAGCGCAGAAATTAACAGCTTACTGCGCCCGCTCTTTTTCCCACGACTTTTTGCCGTTTCGCTGGCGACGCTGTAACTTCCCGTCGCAGGGTTCCAGATAACTTTAAAAATTTTGTTCATTGTTGTTGCTCTCTATTCCTTGATATAAGTGCAATGACTGCATTTATTTTTTGCTTTTTTTCTGCCGGTTATCAGCAGGTGGAAGGTTGTCGAAGTTGATATTCTGCATATTAATAGCCAACTTCAGGTATTTCAGGTTATTGGGAGACACCCCTTTTAACGTTAAGTTAATGTCTTGCCATTGACCTGGTAATAATTTCAGCGTGGAGTTCATGGTGGTACTAAATAGTAGCTGTTGCCATTTGGCATATTCTTTTAGATCACCCGGTCTTTCACCGCCCCAGGTGGCATGAAAACCAATATTTGATACGGGAATACTTAATAAATTGGCCAATGACATATGAATAACACTGCCATTTTCTATTGCTTCAACAGATAACACCCTGCCGGCAATACCTACCGAACCGTTATTTAAAATGAAATATTTTGTTTGATCGGGGTTAAATTCAGTAAAGACAAATGTATCTTGATGATGCTTAATCTCTTTCACTATCTGAGCCAGCAGCTTTGTACTGTTTATTAGACTAATGCTTTGTTTTTCAATGGTGTTTGTCTTTTTGGTTTCTTGTTCTAGTCGTTTTTCGAGTTGATCAATTCTGGCCTTTTGTTCTTCTTGTTGTTTTGTGAGTTCATCAACGACTTTGTTTTTTTCGACATAGTCACAACCTGACAGCATCAGTATTGTCGAAGCCGCCAGGACGCTTATCAATAATTTATTCACTTTCATATAAAGTTATCCTTACATATCATCCCTGATACCAACGCGGTCTAAGGGATGTGTCCATTTGTGGTTGATGCTTTTGCGATTTATACGGCTGGCTTTATGAATGTTGCGAATATATTTGTTATGAAAATTATTTATTAAGTTTTAAAATTGTTTAATTGTGTTAGGGAGGCGGATTTTAATGAGGAGGGTTATCAGATGTCAAACACTGCATTTAAAGCAGAAAAATAGCTTTCATTTAATATTCACACAATAAATGTTTTGGGTGAGTTTTTAGAATGTGGATGGAAAAAATAACGGCAAAAGTTTTATTTTATGAATGATATCTTCCATTTTTAGGCGTCGAACCAAACCTTTTACTGAATGCATTTTCAGATTTAGTGCCATTGGTAAAAAGTAGACTCTACGAGGAAACAGAGGAAAAAGAGGAGGATATTTGTTGCATCCCGCATTTAGAAACGCGGGATGTGAGGGAGATATACAGGTAAGAGGGTTAAAACGCTGTCTTTGAGAACCCGGTCATCTCTTGCAGACCCATTTCACGACCCAGTGCGGTCATCGGATGTACAACCACAAGCCCCCGAACGCTTTTCTTCAGCTTACCCATATCGGCTTGTTCTTTTTTGGTAATCGCGCGCTGGAACGGCATCTTCATCAGCTTTTGTGCTTCCTTACTGAGTTTCTGGCTGTGAACTTCGCGCAGGCGAGCAATTTCTGCTTCCAGAGTTGCTTTCTCTTTTTCCAGCTCGGCATATTTGTCTGCGGCTTCAACCAGCGACAGATCGGCCTGCTGGTGACGGATGGCGTCCAGACGATCGCTGAGACGTTTGATTTCGTTTTTTTCGACTTCTTTCATGGGATGGCTTCTGATAAAGATAAATTTATAGCCCCTAGTATGCGCGACGAGGTGCTTTGTTCACAACCGATGGCATTGTAATAGTTTTGTCGGGTAACAAATCTTGTGTTCAAAAATCATATAATATATTGATTAATAAACAATATAATCAGAAGGTGAGGGCAAGCGTTGTGGATTTCGCACGTTTTCCTTAATGTCATTTTTATCGGGATCTAAACTAAAATCGGCGGTCGCGCTTTCCCGGCGCGGGGTAATACGGAGATATTATTATGGGCAAATTAGGTGAAAACGTTCCGCTTCTTATTGATAAAGCCGTAGATTTCATGGCATCAAGCCAGGCGTTCCGGGAGTATCTGAATAAACTTCCCCCCCGTAACGCGATTCCATCCGGTATACCTGAGGAAAGCGTGCCGTTATATCTACAACGTCTGGAATATTATCGCCGACTTTATCGGCCGAATCCGGTAGAGGAGAAGTAAGCGAAAGTACTTACTTTTGAAAGGCTTTTTTTAAGCTGATTTTGGAAATCAGCTCTGTCAGTGAAAGGACCATTGTTGATCGCACAGCCTGTTGGTAACGCTGAACTTGCATCGCATACAAACTGGAGTCTATTGGTTCAAACTGTGGCGGCGGTGGTAGTGCCGCCACGCAATGCAGTTCGCCAAATGGCCCAAGAATTTCATCATCGGTAAATGCGTACTCGTTGCCGTCGTGGTTCAGCTCTTCCCGCAGCGCCATCAACAGTTCCGCATCTTCGTATTCATGGCGACTAATTACGCCAAGCCCATAAATCAGCTTTAAGCGCACGGACAGATCGCCCAGCGGACCATCGCCGTCGAGTAACGGTTCTACAGCATACTTCACCGCGTAATCGTCTTTGCGGAATACCTGAAGCACCAAAAGATTCACCGCCTCGGTCAGGAGATCGACGGCGGTAATCAGAAAGCTTCGCACGGTTTTGCCAGCATTCAGACGCTCAAGCACACGGTTTTCAAAGGCCTGGGTTTGTTCCATTGTTGCCTGCATATCTGACAATCTGTTATTCGGGCGCAGGGAGCCCTGCGCCTGGTTCATCATTATTGCATTGCGTTATAAGCGGTTACTGCCTCGGTGACAACCTCGCTGTTGGCATCAAGCCCGGAAATGTGCGCCAGCGCAGCCTGCGGGCCTTTGTCGGCAATCAGCGCCGCCAGTTCTTGTGCCTGAGGATCATCTTCACTGCAAAAGTGCATTGCAGCGGCAATACCTTCAATCAGATTTTTGTGCGGCAAGCTATATTCCAGCGTACCCAGCAGCGGCTTGATCAGACGGTCGCCAGCACTCAGTTTACGCAGCGGCTGACGGCCTACGCGCTCAACATCATCTTTCAGATACGGGTTTTCAAAACGACCGAGGATTTTCTGGATGTACGCCGCGTGCTTGTCCGCGTCAAAGCCGTAACGCTTAATCAGTACCGCGCCGCTTTCTTCCATCGCCCCTTTTACCACCGCACGGATTTTCTCGTCGAGAATCGCGTCACGAATGGTCTGATGACCCGCCAGTTTTCCAAGGTACGCGGTTATAGCATGGCCTGTGTTCAGGGTGAAGAGCTTACGTTCGACAAACGCCATCAGGTTGTCGGTTAACTCCATACCAGGAATGTTTGGCAGCGTGCCTTTGAACTGAGTTTTATCGACAATCCATTCGCTGAAGGTTTCTACAGTGACTTCCAGCGGATCGTTCGTTGCAGACGCTGAAGGCGGTACGATACGGTCAACGGCGGAATCAACAAAGCCAACGTGTTCTTCTACCCACGCTTTGGCGTCTTCCGGCAGGGCGTTCATCACATGGCCTTTCAGTTGCGTTGTGCCGCGTACCATGTTTTCACAGGCGATAATGTTCAGCGGGGAGTCATTACCTTGCTCTTTACGTTTTACCAGCCCTTTGGCGATTGCCGGAGCAATGCGTTCCAGCACGACCGGGCCAACTGCGGTGGTGACTAAATCAACCTGGGCGATTAAATCAACCACATCGTCGCCAATGCTGCTGACGGCATTTACGCCGGAAACGGTATCCACCTGCTCGGTTTCGCCGACAACGTGAACCTGATAGCTATGACGGGCATTCAGGGCATCAAGTACCACCTGATTGACATCGGCAAACGTCAGTTGGATACCCGCGTCTGCCAGCAGTTTACCGATAAAGCCACGACCGATATTACCTGCGCCAAAATGTAATGCTTTCATAGTATTAACCTTCATCAATGTTTTTACCCAAGAGGGCTGGGGTGAGGCTTTTCCCTCACCCAAACCCTCTCCATGTGGAGAGGGGCAGCGCCGGATGCGGCGTAAACGCCTTATCCGGCCTACAAGAACGTGCAAATTTAACAAACTGCGCTTTGTTTTGTAGGCCTGATAAGCAAAGCGCATCAGGCAATCAGCCCCACCGTCTCCATGAGGAGAGGGTGGGCCTGGATTACTTACGACCTGCCAGCAGTTCCAGCACTTCATCCACGCTGGTGGTGTGTGCCAGACGCTCGATGACGGATTCATCATCCAGCGCGTTGGTCAGGCTGGTGATAACCTGAATGTGCTCGTTATTACGGGCAGCAATACCAATCACCAGGCGGGCAATGTCATCTTCTTCTTCACCGAAGCGCACACCTTCCGGATACTGACAGAACACCACGCCCGTTTTCAGTACGCGATCTTTCGCTTCAACCGTACCGTGCGGCACTGCGATGGACTCACCCAGATAAGTCGGGGTCAGTTTTTCACGATCCAGCATCGCCTGTACGTATTCCGGCTCAACATAGCCGCCTTTCACCAGTTGTTCGCCGGCAAAGCGAATCGCTTCTTCTTTGGTGGCTGCTTTGCGACCGAGGAAGATGTTCTCCGCACCGAGCTTAAACAGATTGGCGTTAGAATCGTCAAAGCTGTCTTTCAGGCTGTCTTTCACTTTCACTTCGTTTTCAGTATGGCGCTGGGCAGCAACCAGACGTTCGGTCAGGCTGGTGTACAGGCCGCTGTCGAGGAAGTTAGTCAGCGAAATATGCTGTGCCTGCGGCACCTGGCGCATAGCGCGTTCAGTCAGGTCACGGTGAGTGATGACCAGATCTACATCCGGCGGCAGGTTGTTGATCGCGCTGTTAGTGACCGAAATCTGCGACAGACCTGCATCCTGAATTTTCTTACGCAGCACGCCTGCACCCATCGCACTGGAACCCATACCGGCGTCACAGGCAACGATGATTTTACGCACGTGGCTCAGGTCGTTAGTCACATCGCCCGCAGACAGCGGAGACGCACCTTTAGACTCAGCTTTCATGTCCTGCATACGACGAGTTGCTGCTTCAATATCGTCTTCTTCTTTCACTTTGCTGGTTTTCAGCAAAATAGCAGAGACAACGAAGGAGACCGCCATCGCCGCACACACACCCGCGATGTTAGCGAAGTAAGCACCTTTTGGCGTCATCGCCAGTACCGCGAGGATAGAACCCGGAGATGCCGGAGAAACCAGACCACCGCCCAGGATAGTCAGCGTGAACACGCCAGTCATACCGCCGAGGATAACGGCCAGAATCAGACGCGGATTCATCAGTACATACGGGAAGTAGATTTCGTGGATACCACCCAGGAAGTGGATGATTGCCGCACCGCCCGCAGACTGTTTCGCACTACCACGACCAAAGAACATGTACGCCAGCAGCACGCCCATACCCGGACCCGGGTTCGCTTCAATCAGGAAGAAGATGGATTTACCCAGTTCATGGGACTGCTGAATACCCAGCGGCGAGAAGATACCGTGGTTAATGGCGTTGTTGAGGAACAGGATTTTCGCCGGTTCAACAAAGATAGACGCCAGCGGCAGCATGTCATGGACAACCATGAAGTTAACGCCCGCAGCCAGCATTTTTGACAGGGCTTCAACAATCGGGCCAATGCCGAGGAAGGCCAGAATGGCGAGGATCATCCCGATGATGCCAGCGGAGAAGTTATTCACCAGCATCTCAAAACCGGATTTGATTTTACCGTCTACCCAGCGGTCGAAGTGCTTAATGCACCAGCCGCCCAGCGGACCTGCAATCATAGAACCGAGGAACATCGGCATGTCTGCGCCGACGATAACGCCCATGGTGGTGATGGCACCGACTACGCCGCCACGTTCGCCGCCTACCAGCTTACCACCGGTATAACCGATCAGCAGCGGCAGGAGATAAGTGATCATCGGCCCGACCAGCTTCGCCAGCGTTTCGTTCGGTAACCACCCTGTTGGAATAAATAACGCGGTGATGATACCCCACGCGATAAACGCGCCGATATTTGGCATCACCATGTTGCTGAGGAAACGACCAAAGCTTTGCACTTTGATCTTAATATCGGATGACATAAAAACACCCCTTCTTATGTTTGCTGTCGCGCAGGCTGGAAGCCCGAGGTTTTTTGTTAATGTGGCGGCAGAGGTAGCCGGACCTTGTAGATACTGCGAAATCTGGCACTGAATCGGTTAACTGTCCAGTCGGCGGCCTTTTGTGTGATATCAGTCACATAAATATAGGGGGTAGAGAGGTAATTGACGTGACGTTCATCACAAAATGACTGTGTAAAAAAACAACAAGACGGCGATTTTCGCTAAAAATGGCATTCAAATGTGAGTAATGTCACAATTTTATTTTGATGGTTTGTTGAATCTTTGTGATCTGAATCACAAGATATTTTCTTCGGTAATTCACCTGATGTGATCTGCAACATGTTCTGACTTTGCTTTAAGACAGTTTTGTAACTGAGCAACTCATCGCCTTTTAAAATTATCCTTCGGTGTGATGGCGAGATTGGCAAACGCAGATTAATGTCAAAGTATCAGCCTGACTCCCTTCCGGCTGCCAGCCAAAAAACAACACTGATAAGCGTGAATCCGAGGCAGATATGTTTCTAAACTACTTCGCGTTGGGAGTGCTGATCTTCGTCTTTCTGGTGATTTTTTATGGAATCATCGCGATACATGACATCCCCTATCTTATTGCCAAAAAGCGCAACCATCCCCACGCCGACGCTATTCATACGGCGGGTTGGGTAAGTCTGTTTACCCTGCATGTAATCTGGCCGTTTCTGTGGATCTGGGCAACGCTTTACCAGCCAGAGCGCGGCTGGGGAATGCAGTCACATGTTGCGTCGCAGGAGAAAGCGACTGACCCGGAAATTGCCGCGCTTTCTGACCGTATTTCCCGGCTGGAGCACCAACTTGCAGCTGAAAAAAAGAGTGACTATTCCACGTTCCCGGAGATCTGATTATGGATCTGTTAATTGTTTTAACTTACGTGGCGCTGGCGTGGGCGGTCTTTAAAATCTTCCGCATTCCGGTGAATCAGTGGACGCTGGCGACGGCGGCGCTGGGTGGCGTGTTTCTGGTGAGTGGTTTGATTTTATTGATGAACTACAACCATCCTTACACTTTTACCGCGCAAAAGGCAGTGATAGCTATCCCCATCACGCCACAGGTGACGGGGATCGTGACTGAAGTCACCGACAAAAATAATCAGCTTATTCAAAAGGGCGAAGTGCTTTTTAAGCTCGACCCGGTACGTTATCAGGCGCGAGTAGACAGACTCCAGGCTGATTTGATGACGGCGACGCATAATATCAAAACGCTGCGCGCGCAGCTCACTGAAGCGCAGGCCAACACCACTCAGGTTTCAGCGGAGCGCGACCGACTGTTTAAAAATTATCAACGTTATCTGAAAGGCAGCCAGGCGACGGTCAATCCGTTCTCAGAACGTGACATCGACGACGCGCGGCAGAATTTCCTCGCGCAGGATGCGCTGGTGAAAGGTTCGGTGGCGGAGCAGGCGCAGATCCAGAGCCAGCTCGACAGCATGGTCAACGGTGAGCAATCACAGATTGTCAGCTTAAGAGCGCAACTTACTGAAGCAAAATATAACCTTGAGCAAACCATTATTCGCGCACCAAGCAACGGCTACGTTACTCAGGTACTGATCCGCCCAGGCACTTACGCGGCAGCTTTACCGCTGCGTCCGGTAATGGTCTTCATCCCTGAGCAAAAACGGCAAATTGTTGCCCAATTTCGGCAAAACTCGCTGTTGCGCCTGAAACCAGGCGATGATGCGGAAGTGGTGTTTAACGCGCTGCCTGGGCAGGTATTCCACGGCAAACTGACCAGTATTTTGCCGGTGGTGCCTGGCGGTTCGTATCAGGCGCAGGGGGTGCTGCAATCGTTAACGGTCGTGCCCGGAACGGATGGTGTGCTGGGAACCATTGAACTCGACCCTAACGCTGATATCGATGCCTTACCCGACGGCATCTACGCCCAGGTAGCAGTTTACTCCGACCATTTCAGCCATGTTTCGGTGATGCGGAAAGTGCTGCTGAGAATGACCAGTTGGATGCATTATCTTTATTTGGATCATTGAGGGGGAGGCCTGGAGGTACAGGCGCTATTGGCAGGAATAGTCACAGTTCTGGCTTACTGGCTATTGCCAGAACTGGTAGCTAAGTTCATGCCATTTGATGCATTTACTGTTAATACACAGGATAAACAACTATTCTGTAGAATTTAGATATTAGACTTTTCGTTTAACCTTCAGAGAAAACTGTTTCGGTGTAATCCCAAAGTAATTTTTAAAGTTTCGAATGAAATAAGATGTGCTTGTATATCCAACATCATACGAAATTCTATTTATATGTTTTTCAGTGGATGTGATCATTTTCGCCGCATGCTGCATTCTGATATCTAAAACTAACGCGTTGAAGTTATTATTTTCTCTTTCAAGTTTTTTCCGAATTGAAACTTCTGACATATGCAAGATATCTCTCAGATCGCTCAGTTTCCATCCTCTTGATAAATCTGCTTCGATGATTTTTTTGAGCTTCTCGGTAAAGGTAATATCTGTTGATACAGACAAGGAATACGCAAGTGGCTCAATTTCATGAATCCTGGAAAGTAAATAAGCAATCTTATAAACTTGCCTGTATGGTGGTAAATCATCACTCATAAGTCGTCTAAAAATTTCTTTATCTGTTTCTTCCAGTTTATAAAAAAATATTCTTTTTCTAACCTGGGTAACTAAACGTTGCCCTGACAAAATCGGTTCCATGACCTTACAGACACTACTTAATATATCGCTATCAATAGTATAAATATCATAGGGTACGCCACTTCCAAGCACTTTTAATGTTGCATCAATGACGAGGTTCTTTTCTATATAACACAAAGAGCCGGGAGAGATATCAATAACATCCCCATCTGTTGCCTTAATCACTAATTGTGCATTTCTGATAAAAATCACTGCACTATTGTAAAAACGTATTCTTTTTAATGTAAGCGTGTGATTGTTATCCAAATTAGTATTGATAGGGAGGTCAAACTTGGTACAAGCAACTCGACTATTCATAAAGCCACCTCATGCTTTGTATATATAATTTCATGAGTTTTTACGTTGTGTAAACTCGAAATTTCAACGTATGGGGAAAAAAAGCCAAAATATAAATGTTAATTAAAAACAATATGTTATGCTATGTTAATTAAACTTTATTATGATAATAATAATATTATTATCATGAAATTATGCGTGATTAACGAAGTTATGTTGGTTGCCTATACGTTGACTGAAAAATTTCTTTAATGATGCTGGTAACTTTCTGGTGGTTTCTATTCCTAGTTTTGATTTAATACGATTGAATCTATAGTAAATTTTACTAGTTGAAAGACATGTTATTTGGGATATTTCCTTTACACTCTTTTGATGGAAAAAATATAAAAAAAAGATCTCTCTCTCAATGTTACTAAATGAGTTAATTGATTCAATAATAGATGTATTATTTTCATAAATGCATACGGTTCCATTATGTAATGTAATATTTTCAATACAAATGCATTTTATTTCGCTTTCAGTAAATAAAGCACTATAAATAGAATAACTAACATCATCGCAAACTAAGTATTTTTTAGATGCAATGTCTTTATGTATTAATTTATCAATACCAGTAAAATCAACGCATTGATTTTTTTTGTTAGTGTATGATATTGATTTTATTCCATAGTTAAAGAAATTATTATCGCTTGCAAGTACAAAGACTAGTCTCATAACCATCCTAAAATATCAGTTTTATGATTATGAGGAAACTATAAAATAAACTACTTTTAATATCCACATAAAAAATAATAAAATTTGATAAAAAAACTGTAATAACTAGGTGAAATAATTTTGAAACTGGCAACATACAAAAAAAATCTGATATGATGCGCCTATCTAGTCTACATAGTGAATCACAATTTTTGAATTGGTATGTATTTGGGGTGCAGATAAGATGCCCATTCTGCAAAACATAAGACGCATTTTACCAATCTAAATTATAGTGATGATTGTTATTTTTTTTATGTAGTAAATTCAGTATATGGAAACTATTTTCACATAGATCGTCGCATAACAACAGCCTTTCATATACATACGGCTATGTAAATTTCAATATTTAAATAAATACGGACAATTTTCTTAGTCATACGAACAGTCTGGGGCTGTATGGACGAGGTTATGCGGAGGGGTTGATACTACCTACGTAAGTGGGCGTTGTCTTAAACTAAGGTGCTGGTTGGTTTTCAAATTATTCCGACTGAGGCTATTACCCTCGATATGATAAACACTGTAACCTGCATTATACACCTGTAGGTAAAGAAGTTCTCCGTGGGATACATACTGCTTTCAGAGAATGAAATGAGTTCTTCACACAGGCAGTATCGTAGCGACAGCCTTTGATTTTACCCGGCAATAGTAGGCAGGAAGCTAAGTGAGTAAACTTTCACTCAGAGGTGACTCACATGACAAAAACAGTATCAACCAGCAAAAAGCCTCGTAAACAGCATTCACCTAAATTTTGCAGTGGAGCTCTGAAGCTTGCGGAACGCATCGGTGTTGCTGCCGCAGCCCGTGAACCCAGCTTGTATGAATCACAGCTCTACAACTGGCGCAGTAAACAGCAAAATCAGCGGGCTGCTTCTGAACGTGAGCTGGAGATGTCCACCGAGATTGCACCTCTCAAACACCAACTGGTAGAACGGGGTGGATAGCTGGCTATCCTCCAAAAGGCCGCGATATAGTTCGCGAATCGCCTGAAATGAAGTAAGTCTTTATTGAAAAATATCAGGCTGAGTTCAGCATCAACGAAATGTGCCACGCACTCCGGGTGGCTAGCAGCGGCTGGTATACGTTGTGTCAGCGGCGTACAAGGATAAGTTTACGTCAGCAGTTCAGTCTGCGTTTCGACAGCGTTATTCATGAGACTTTTACTAGGTCAAAATAACGTTATGGTGCTCCACACCTGACTGATAAACTGCATGCTCAGGATTACCACTTCAACGTAAAAACCGTGGCAGCAAGCCTGCGCCGTCAGGGGCTGATGGCACCTCCCGGAAGTTCAGCCCGGTCAGTTACCGCGCACACGGCCTGCCTGTGTCAGAAAATCTGATGGGGCTGGATTTTTTACTCCAGTGGTTCGAACCAGAAGTGGGCGAGAGATATAACTTAATTACGCACAGATGAAGGCTGGCTGTATATGGCAGAGGTAATTAATCTGTGGTCACGTACGGTTATTGGCTGGTCGATGTAGCCGCGCATAATGGCGCAACAGACCTGAGATGCCCTACAGATGGCGTTATGGCGGTGTAAAAAACCCCGGAACGTTATCGTTCACACGAGCCGTGGAGGTCTGTACTGTTTAGCAGATTATCAGGCGATGCTGAAGCGGCATAATCTGCGTGGCAGTATGAGCGCAAAAGGCTGATGCTACCGCCTGCGTGGAAAGTTTCTTTCATCCGCTGAAAGTGGAATATCTCCACGGTGAACACTTTATCTGTAGGGAAATAATGCGGGAAATTGTGTTTAATTATATCGAGTGCGATTACATTCGCTGGTGATGGCACAGTTGGTGTGGCGGTCTCAGTCCGGAAAAATGTGAAAAACAGAACCTCGCTTAGGCTTGTGCCCATATTACGTGGGTAGGAGCATCTTCTGTGTCGCCGGCCATCATCTCATAAATGAAGTAAAAATATATTTTTTCTTCCATCCTATACGCTACGTATGGTTATATGTCATTAGTGGTTAAATCATATGATCTGCATTTTTTCTGCAGGGCAGATCTGCAAATAATTACCCAGAAATATAAAAGCATAAAGATAAATGCAAAAATAAGATATAAATAAGAATCGGTTGGTATATCGAGAATAGAGAGCATTAAGAAAAATACAACAAAATGGTATAATTAGAGTGAAAAAATACATTTTTATCCTAAAATGGATGGGTTTATGTAAAAATGTGGTGCAGGGTGACTTTGTTAAAGGCGTTGACAAAATAGATTCTTATTTTATTAAATAATAAACATGAGTTGGGATATACATCTCAATCTCATTTATCATCTATATGCATTCTTGCATCATATAGATATATAGATAGTCATTTAGCATTTTGTATTAGTAAGGGGGATTCTTTGATGAATAAAAATATCACCGCTCAGATTATTGCAGGGGTTCTTCTGCTCGGTGCGTCTGCAGCATCGATGGCTGCAACAAACACAGTTGGCTCTCATCAGCAAAGAGTGGCTCTTAGTGTAACATCGGGTACTTGTAATGTTACGTGGCCTACAGATGTAAGTTTTACCGTTAGTAGTGCGGATACAGGCGTGAGTCATGGTGCTGCAATAGGTAACACGCAAGAGGCTGGGAGTTTTGTATTGACAGGTTGTCCTGCCAGTACGGCTATGAAGTTCTCCGTGCAGGCAGCAAACACTGCACAAGGTAATCCCTACCAAGGCCTGTTTACAGCTGCCTCTGGAAACACGGTTAGTAATATCGCCTATATGTTATCTTCCAATGAGAATTTCAGCGTGCAGTGGGATTTAAGTGGTAAAGAGGGTAACCTTGGTACAACTGATACGAATGGCGATCTAACAGTAGGTCCTGTATATGCTAAGGTAATTAAACGCGGAAGCGGTACTGTAACTCCAGGTGAGTTAAGCTCTGTAGTTACCTATACAATTAGCTATGACTAATCATATACATTAATAATTTAAAGGCATATTCACCATATGCCTTTATTGAAACATTATGTCATCATTGCTGGTGTTAGTTCAGGAATAATACATGCATAAGAAAATGTTATTTCTTATTTCTTTTTTTTTCACATGTAGCGTACTTGCAGACTCAAAAGGAATAAGTCTTGATGTTACTAGGGTGATATTTGATTCAGAAGACGATAGCGTTTCTTTTACAGTGAGAAATACATCGTCAGATATGGTTTTGTTATTAAAATCGACAGTTAATGATTATTTTAATAGTGATGCAAAAGTCCCTTTTTTTATTACGCCGCCATTAAACAGAATAGACGTAAATAATAACGTTCAATTCAGGGTTAATAAGTTGGATTCAGCAATGGAACTGCCAAAAGATCGTGAAAGTTTGTTTGCAATTAATGTTCTTGCAATTCCACCGGAAAAAGATGGTTCATCGGTGCAAATAGGTCTAAACACCAGGATAAAATTAATTTATAGACCTCATGAAATAAATAATAAGTCGGTCATTGAAGATTTGCCTGAAAAACTTACTTTTACAAAGCATACAGACACGATAGAAATAAAAAACCCGACACCATATTTTATCACTATTGGTCAGATGAGTTTTAATGGCTTACCTGCAAAGGGGGCTGCAACAATGTTAAAACCTTTTTCTGAATCTGTTATTCATGAAAAAAATGTTAAGACATTGTCATTCTCAATAATTAATGATTATGGTGCCAATAGCAGCATCAGAAATGTAACATTTTAGTATATTTGTAGCAGAATCATAACAAATGAAACTAAAGCCAATTGCATTATTGACATTTTTGTTTATACACAATTCGCATTCGGAAGAATTAGCTGCGAACTATTCATTTAATCCTGCTTTTATCAGTATGGGTGATAAAAGCAATAATATCCCCGATCTAAAATATTTTTCTCGCGCTGATGGTTTCCTGCCAGGTGAATATTATATTGATGTAGTCTTAAATAGTGAGCGTCTTGGCAAAGAAAAGATTATATTTGAACCAATAAAAAGTGGTAAAGTCGTCCCACGGTTTTCTACCTCTATACTAAAGAAATGGGGGATTAATACAGAAAACCTGAGTTTATCAAATGATACTATTCTTTCAGAGGAGTTGAAAAATAAAATAGATGGATTTAATAGTATTTTTGATAAAAACAAGCAAGTATTATATATAAATATTCCACAAAAATGGATATATCATCCTGTATGGTCTGAATTACCACCACAATCATGGGATGATGGTGAGACAGCATTGCTTCTAAATTATCGTTATTCCGATATAAGACAGAAATATAACTTTGATACGAAAGAGACTCAAACTCTTTCAATTAATACGGGATTGAATATTGGAGGATGGCGGGTCAGACATAATGGTTACTGGAATACAAATGAGCAAGGCTGGAAAAATATAAACACTTTTGTTCGTCATGATTATAGCTTTGGGCAGGGTGGGCAGTTGACAATAGGCCAGACCTCAACAGAAGATGGAATCCTGGAAAGTTTCCCGTATGAAGGTATTTCTATATCTTCTGATGACGGTATGATTGTACCCTGGATGAGTACTTATAGTCCTGTTGTACGAGGTATTGCATACACTCCTGCACAGGTAATCGTAAGGCAAAATAATGTAATTATCTGGCAAGGTGACGTGCCAGCTGGCCCTTTTGAGTTACAGGATGTTTTTCCATTATATGCTGGAGATATGGAAGTTGAGATCCATGAAAGTAACGGAGAAGTAAGGCGTTATACACAAGCTTCATCAACATTACCTGTGTTGCAACGTGAGGGGCGTTTTCGTTATAACGCTGCTATTGGACAATACCGAAATGTTGGTAATCCTAACGGAGATAAACCTACATTTTTACAATACTCCGGAGCATGGGGTATAGGGTGGGACACTACGATCTACGGAGGTTTAATTGCTGCAGATATCTATAACTCTGTCGTAATTGGTCTGGGGAAATATATGCCATTATTGGGATCAATATCCTTAGATTTTAGTCATTCTAAATCTGATTCATTTGTCAGAAATTCCTCTGGAAAAGAACAGGGGCAACTGACTCGCTTAACTTATGCCAGAGGTTTTGAGTCTACAGGAACTTATTTAAGTTTTACCGGATATTGGTATGGTTCCTCAGGATATTATTCATTCAATGACTATCAGCAGAATAAAAACAGTGACGACTATCCCTATAGCTATCGTTCCAGATATAAAGTATCGTCTCAATTACAGCAAGATATTGGGGATGCCGGTCAGATCACTCTGGCAGCTGATTTAAATGATTATATCAACGAAGAGAATGGTCAGCAGTATAGACTTGCATATTCTCTTCCTATAATGGGTATATCAACGAGTTTATCATTAACCTATAATAAACAGCCACAATATAATGATTCTGATAAGGCTATATTTGCCTCCGTATCGGTGCCATTTAGTGTCTTTTCAAACTATAATACAGCATCTCTGACAACCAATGTTTACAAGGCAAAAAACACATCTGACATACAAACGGGTGTTAGCGGTTCGTTGTTGGATCAGAAATTGTACTATAGTGTTATGGAAGGGCTCCATAGTGGAGATGAAAACTCTAACTCTGGTAATGCTACCATAAGGTATAAAACAGCCAAGGGTGAAATTCAATCAACCTGGTCACATCAGAAACAAGGAAGACAATTACAGTTAAGTGCTAATGGCGGCGTTGTTTTACACTCTGATGGGTTAGTATTAACCCAAACTTTATCACTCGATGGGGCGAATGCTTTAATCGATACAAATGGTGTTGGTAATATAAAAGTAAAACGAGGGATTGGTTTGTATACTGACCAAAATGGCTATACCGTTGTTCCAAATCTGTCGCCATACCAGAAGAACTCAATTGCATTAGATGTAAATAAGGTTTCGGCTACAACAGAGATCATCAAATCGGATGCATATGTTACTCCATCAAGGGGGGCGTTGGTTCGTGCTAAGTTTAACGTAGTTTCAGGTCATAAGGCTCTAATTAACTTGGTTCGTCCGAATGGTGAATCTGTGCCCTTTGGCAGCCTGACATCATTAACGGGCGATCATTCTAACCAAAGCGTAACGGGTATTGTTTCTGATAATGGTCAGGTTTGGATGAGTGGATTACCCGATAGAGGAGAATTGATGGCACAATGGGGAGATGATGGTAAAAGTAATTGCAATGCACCTTTTTCTTTCAATAAAAATAAAGGAAAGGTATCGATGATAACTTTAGTTTGTAAATAAAATATTTTCTTCCTACCCCATTAATGTATGCTTAGGAGACACGGTGAAGTAGAATACTAAATATAATCTTCAGATATACTATAAATATGTGATCGTGACGCGAATCGCTACGGGGTTAACAGACTCCTCAGAGTTGAGACTTTGCTCTTACCCAGTAATAGTGGACTCTGAGTGAGTAAGCACTCAATCAGGTGCGGCTTACATGACAAAAACAGTAGCAATCGGCAGGAATCCTCATAAGCATCATTCACCAGAATTTCGCAGCAAAGTTATAAAACTTGCTGGACACACAGGTGTTGTTGCCACTGAATTTCTTTTGGCGCATATTAATGTATTGAAAAAAGATCGATAACTACGAATTAATACTATATTTTATATTCAGGCGCCATATTTGAAATAAATGTCATCGTGGGATGGCTCTAAAAATAGCTATATCTGATATAGTTTTGTTTCATCATTTGTTTTTTCTTTTCGTTTAAAGTTTCTGGTTTACACTGTGCTTTCTTGAAGCTATCAAGCATTCTTTTATTTTATATATCGCTGGATATAATATATGAGAAAAATAAATGCCATAACTATTTTTCTTTCTGCAGCCATGTCACATTTGGTTGGTATGACTGCTGCAGAAGCGTCTGTTGTTAATAACTTGCTTCCATACCAGGTATATCGAGACTTTGCCGAAAATAAGGGTGGCTTTATTCCAGGAACAGAAGGTATTGAGTTGTTTAATAACTCGGAGTCATTAGTGACTACGTTAAATAAAGCGCCAATGCCTGATTTTTCATCTGTGGATAGGCTATTGGGCGTTGCCACGCTTGTTGATCCACAGTATGTCGTCAGTGTGAAGCATAATGGTGGCTATAGTAGTGTACGGTTTGGTACGAGTAATTATAAATTAGTAGACAGAAATAACTACTCAGCGAGAGATTTCCATACACCGAGGTTAAATAAACTGGTAACAGATGTGGTTCCTGTAGAGGTCACTAGTGCAGGAACAGCCAAGGGAACATATAAAAATGTAAACAGATTTCCAGCCTTCTACAGGATAGGTACAGGGACACAAATATATAAAAATAAACAAAGATATTATACTCTGAACGGTGCTTATAGTTATCTTACTGGGGGGATTGTTCCTACGCCATCAATCTCAGACTGGTCATTTGTGACAAATGCTGGCAATGGTGCCCTTGCGTCTTATGGGACCCCCGGTGACAGTGGTTCACCGCTATTTGGATGGGATACAACTCTAAATAAATGGGTTCTTGTGGGAGTACTCCGTGCGTATGCAGGAACTACAGGGAGTACCAACTGGTATGTTGTTATACCAACAGCGCAAATCACCGCAAATATAAATGCTGATACTGATAAACCTGTTACCAGTGAGGCCGGGAGCGGGGATATTCTCTGGACTTTCGACAGTACTACAGGAATAGGTCAGTTAGTTCAGGGAAATAATTCCTGGGGCATGCATGGTCAGATAGGCTCAAATCTCAACTATGGGAAAAATCTGGAATTTTCTGGAGGCGGTACAATTGTTTTAGAAAATTCGGTGACTCAGGGGGCTGGGGCGCTAACTTTTAATGATGACTATGTGGTGAAACCGCTGGATGATCAGACCTGGATTGGGGGCGGTATCATTGTCAATGATGGACACGTTGTTGACTGGCAGGTCAACGGCGTGTCAGGAGATGCGCTGCATAAATTAGGCACGGGGACGTTGAAAATTGATGGCTCCGGGATTAATGGTGGAAGCCTGAATACTGGTGATGGCACAGTTATTCTGGCTCAGAGACCCGATGGCGAGGGGAAAGTTCAGGCTTTTAGTAGGGTATCTCTTGTTAGTGGTCGCCCTACTGTAATTCTTTCTGATGAAAATCAGGTTAACCCAGATAATATTTATTGGGGATATCGTGGAGGTACGCTTGATATTAATGGGAATGATCTGACTTTCCACAAATTAAATGCTTTTGATGACGGTGCAATTATTACAAGTAATGGCGGGTTGGCCAGACTGACACTTTCGTTAAATGAAAAAACAGCAACTATTTATCATGGGAATTTTAAGAATGATTTGTCTGTGACAAATAACGCCACCAATAATTCAGGTGATTTTATTGTTGATGGTGGTATAAATATAAATGATAATTTTGAACAAAATGGTGGAAAATTGTTTTTTCAGGGGCATCCTGTTCCTCATGCGGTGACTAGTCAGTCAGTAGCAAATACTCTCAAAAAACTAGGAGATGACTCAGTATTAACACAACCAGTGTCATTTACACAGGATGATTGGGAGACTCGACAATTCAGTATGAAGTCTCTTGTTCTGAAAGACACCTCGTTTTATCTTGGACGAAATGCGCAGCTCACTACTGATATTAGTGCAGATAACTCATCTGTCACCCTTGGCAGTGAAGATGTCTATATTGATCTGAATGACAGTAATGAAAAGAAAGTACAGGTTATTCCGCAACAAGGTCAATCAAAAGCGACAAAGGACTCAGATAAAAGTACATTTTATGGAAATGTATCTCTGACCAATAACTCTACTTTAAATATTAATGAATTTTTTACGGGTGGAATAAATAGTACGGATAGTACTATAAATGTATCTTCCCCTGGTGCAACTATCAGTGAGTACAGTACGTTGACCCGTTCGGCACTGACACTCACCGATAATGCACAGCTTACAAGCAAGGCTGGTTTACTATCGGATGACAATGTTGTGCTCGGTTCAGGGACTACCCTCTCTTTGTTGAATGAACAATCGACGACGCCAGCGTTTTATTCAGCGGCAGCCTGGGATTTGCAAGGTTCTGGATCAACGTTGAATGTTGGTTCCGGTACGATGATGAGTGGTGATATTACTGCCGGCTCAAATGCGACCATTAATATTGGTGTTAGTACGAACCAAGGTACTTCATCAGGCATCTACTATTCCGGTGATATCAACGCACCTGGGGCCAATGTTAGTATTGACCAGACATTGTGGAAGCTTAACTCGTCTTCTCAAATGCAAAATCTGGCACTATCTAACAGCCAGCTTGTGATGACCACCGATGGTAAAACCAGCAGCAATATTACGGTTCTCGATAAGTTAATCGCAGAGAACAATATTCTGTATGTAAAACCGACCAGACCGCTTAACGAAATGTCTGTCGGTGATATTCCGTTGATCACGGCAGAAAATGGAACCAACAATACTCAGGCGTTTAAAACTGTGCCTCAACAGATGGGTTTTCACTCAATGACTCCTGATGTTGAGGTGGTAAATACTGATGGTGCCACACAGTGGCGTCTGAAAGGATTCGATGTTCAGCGTAATAATGCTGCACTCAATGAAAGTCAACGTTTTATGGATATCCGTTACAGGAACTTCTTATCTGAGGTGAATAACCTTAACCGACGTATGGGTGATCTACGCGATACACAAGGAGAAGCCGGTGCCTGGGCACGGTTTATGACCACTTCTGGTTCAGGCGAGGGGGGATTCTCTGATCGCCATATGCATCTGCAAATTGGTGCCGACAAAAAACATCACTTTGATGGAGGTGATCTTTTTACAGGTATCATGATGACTGTTACTGACAGCAAAGCCAGTGGCGAAAGTTACCAGGGGAAAACCCGCTCTGTAGGCGGCGGTTTATACGCATCCACCCTGTTTGATTCAGGATTGTATATTGATGTGGTCGGAAAATATGTCCATCATCGTGACGATTACACAATGCAAACATTGGGACTTGGTAAGGCAGACGATACTGCCCACTCCTGGTATTTAGGGGCTGAAACCGGTTGGCGCTATCAGTGGAAACCTGATGTGTTTATTGAACCGCAGGTTGAGCTTGTCTACGGCACGTTGTCAGGTAATACCTTTGACTGGCAATACAACGGAATGGATATCAGCATGCAACGTAAAACGGCAAAACCCTTGATTGGTCGTACTGGAGTGGAGTTTGGAAAAACGCTGGATGGGCACGACTGGCAGGTTACAGCGAAGGCAGGTTTAAGTTATCAATTTGACCTGCGGAATTCTGGCACCACCACTTACCGTGATTTTGCTGGTGAGTCCACGATATACAACGGTAAAGATGGTCGTATGTTAGCCAATATTGGGATTGATACACGCATTAAAGACAATACCCGTATCGGCCTGACCGTTGAGAAATCAGCATTTGGTAAGTACAACGTCGATAATGCTATCAATGCGAATATCCGCTATTCATTCTGATATTTAAAAAGATCGTTTCATCTACAAGACCCGATATGCGTACGTATCGGGTCATCTTGTGTTTGTCATCACACTCATATCAATAACATCTGCCTTTTTTTTAACCCTGGGTCATACTCATATTTTGTTAATACAAAGGACATGGCATGAAACTTATCGGTAGCTACACCAGCCCGTTTGTACGCAAACTTTCTATTCTGTTGTTAGAAAAGGGCATAACTTTCGAATTTATTAATGAACTGCCCTATAACGCGGACAACGGCGTGGCGCAATTTAACCCGTTAGGGAAAGTGCCGGTGCTGGTGACCGAAGAGGGCGAATGTTGGTTTGATTCGCCGATCATTGCCGAATATATTGAATTAATGAATGTCGCTCCGGCGATGTTGCCGCGCGATCCGCTGGAGTCGTTGCGAGTGCGCAAAATTGAGGCGCTGGCAGATGGCATTATGGATGCCGGGCTGGTGTCGGTGCGCGAACAGGCGCGTCCGGCGGCGCAGCAGTCTGAAGATGAATTGTTACGCCAGCGGGAGAAAATCAACCGTAGCCTGGATGTGCTGGAAGGATATCTGGTCGATGGCACGCTCAAAACCGATACGGTCAATCTGGCGACGATCGCTATTGCCTGTGCCGTCGGATATCTCAATTTCCGCCGCGTTGCGCCGGGCTGGTGTGTTGACCGCCCACACTTAGTCAAACTGGTCGAAAACTTGTTTAGCCGCGAAAGTTTTGCCCGCACCGAACCACCAAAGGCTTGATGCGCGATATGTCCTCCTGACCCATCTCACGTTACAATCCGTGGTTATGTTAAACGCCCTTCTCCGTGTGAGAGGGCCTTGATCAGCCAGGTTTCCTATGACAACCGAAACGCGTTCCCTCTATAGTCAACTTCCGGCTATTGATCGCTTATTGCGCGATAGCTCCTTCCTTTCTTTGCGTGATACTTATGGTCACACCCGCGTGGTGGAATTGCTGCGTCAGATGCTTGACGAAGCGCGAGAAGTGATTCGTGACAGCCAGACGCTGCCCGCGTGGTGTGAGAACTGGGCGCAAGAAGTCGATGCCCGGTTGACGAAAGAAGCGCAGAGCGCGCTGCGTCCGGTGATCAACCTGACGGGAACCGTACTGCATACCAATCTTGGGCGAGCTTTACAGGCGGAAGCAGCGGTGGAAGCCGTTGCGCAGGCTATGCGTTCGCCGGTGACGCTGGAGTACGATCTGGACGACGCCGGACGCGGGCATCGCGATCGCGCGCTGGCGCAACTGCTGTGCCGCATTACGGGGGCGGAAGATGCCTGTATCGTCAATAACAATGCGGCGGCGGTATTGTTGATGTTGGCGGCCACTGCCAGCGGTAAAGAGGTGGTGGTGTCTCGTGGCGAACTGGTGGAGATCGGCGGCGCGTTTCGTATCCCTGACGTCATGCGTCAGGCTGGCTGTACCCTGCACGAAGTGGGGACGACCAACCGCACGCACGCCAGTGATTATCGTCAGGCGGTGAATGAAAATACCGCACTGTTGATGAAAGTACATACCAGTAACTACAGCATTCAGGGGTTCACCAAAGCGATAGATGAAGCGGAACTGGTGGCGCTCGGCAAAGAGCTGGATGTTCCCGTAGTGACTGATTTAGGCAGTGGTTCGCTGGTCGATCTTAGCCAGTACGGTTTGCCGAAAGAGCCGATGCCGCAGGAGTTGATTGCAGCGGGCGTCAGCCTGGTGAGCTTCTCCGGCGACAAGTTGTTAGGCGGGCCGCAGGCAGGGATCATCGTTGGTAAGAAAGAGATGATTTCCCGCCTGCAAAGCCATCCGCTGAAACGTGCATTACGCGCGGATAAAATGACCCTCGCGGCGCTGGAAGCGACGCTGCGTCTTTATTTGCACCCCGAAGCACTGAGCGAAAAATTACCGACCCTGCGTCTGCTTACTCGCAGTGCAGAGGTCATTCAAATCCAGGCGCAACGTTTACAGGCTCCCCTTGCCGCACATTACGGCGCGGAGTTTGCGGTACAGGTTATGCCGTGTCTTTCGCAGATTGGCAGTGGTTCGCTGCCGGTTGATCGCCTGTCTAGCGCGGCATTAACGTTTACACCCCATGACGGACGTGGCAGCCACCTTGAGGCATTAGCCGCCCGCTGGCGTGAATTGCCGGTGCCGGTGATTGGTCGTATTTATGACGGACGATTGTGGCTGGATTTACGCTGCCTTGAAGATGAGCAACGGTTTATGGAGATGTTGTTGAAATGATTATTGCGACTGCCGGACACGTTGACCACGGCAAAACAACTTTATTGCAGGCGATTACTGGCGTAAATGCCGACCGTCTGCCGGAAGAAAAAAAGCGCGGAATGACTATCGATCTCGGCTATGCCTACTGGCCGCAGCCAGATGGGCGCGTGCCTGGTTTTATCGACGTTCCCGGTCATGAAAAGTTTCTTTCCAATATGCTGGCGGGCGTGGGTGGTATCGATCACGCGCTGCTGGTGGTGGCTTGCGATGACGGTGTGATGGCGCAGACCCGTGAGCATCTGGCGATTTTGCAGCTTACCGGTAACCCGATGCTGACAGTGGCGCTGACTAAAGCCGATCGCGTGGACGAAGCGCGTGTTGATGAGGTTGAACGTCAGGTAAAGCAGGTGCTGCGGGAATATGGTTTTGCTGAGGCAAAACTGTTTGTCACCGCAGCAACCGAAGGTCGGGGAATTGATGCCCTGCGCGAACATCTGCTTCAGTTGCCTGAACGTGAACACGCCAGCCAACATAGTTTCCGCCTCGCTATCGACCGCGCTTTTACCGTAAAAGGTGCCGGGCTGGTGGTCACCGGTACGGCGTTAAGCGGGGAAGTGAAGGTGGGTGATTCACTATGGCTGACCGGTGTAAATAAGCCGATGCGCGTGCGTGCTCTCCATGCGCAAAATCAACCAACAGAAACCGCCCATGCCGGGCAACGTATTGCGCTTAACATCGCCGGTGATGCGGAGAAAGAACAGATTAACCGTGGCGACTGGCTGCTTGCCGATGCGCCGCCGGAGCCGTTCACGCGGGTGATTGTCGAGCTACAAACTCATGTACCGTTGTCCCAGTGGCAGCCGCTGCATATTCACCACGCCGCCAGCCACGTTACGGGGCGCGTTTCGCTGCTGGAAGATAACCTTGCCGAGCTGGTGTTCGACACGCCTTTGTGGCTGGCGGATAACGATCGCATAGTGCTGCGCGATATCTCGGCTCGCAACACGCTGGCGGGGGCGCGCGTGGTGATGCTCAACCCGCCACGTCGCGGTAAGCGTAAGCCGGAATATCTGCAATGGCTGGCGTCTCTTGCACGCACACAAAGCGATGCCGACGCACTGACGGTTTATCTGGAACGCGGAGCGGTGAATCTTGCCGATTTCGCCTGGGCGAGACAGCTCAACGGCGAAGGGATGCGCGAAGTGCTGCAACAGCCTGGCTATATTCAGGCTGGTTATAGCTTGTTGAATGCGCCGGTTGCCGCCCGCTGGCAGCGGAAAATCCTCGACACATTAGCGGCTTATCATGAGCAGCATCGCGACGAACCAGGTCCGGGGCGCGAGCGCCTGCGGCGTATGGCGTTGCCGATGGAAGATGAAGCTCTGGTACTGTTGTTGATTGAAAAGATGCGCGAAAGCGGCGATATCCACAGCCACCACGGCTGGCTGCATCTGCCGGATCACAAAGCGGGCTTCAGCGAAGAGCAGCAGGCCATCTGGCAAAAAGCAGAGCCGCTGTTTGGTAACGAGCCGTGGTGGGTACGTGATCTGGCAAAAGAGACGGGAACCGACGAGCAGGCAATGCGGCTGACACTACGGCAGGCGGCGCAGCAGGGGATAATTACGGCGATCGTCAAAGATCGTTATTACCGTAATGATCGGATTGTTGAATTTGCCAATATGATCCGCGATCTCGATCAGGAATGTGGCTCAACCTGCGCGGCGGATTTCCGCGATCGCTTAGGTGTAGGCCGAAAGCTGGCAATTCAGATTCTGGAATATTTTGACCGCATTGGCTTTACGCGGCGTCGTGGAAATGATCATTTATTGCGCGATGCATTATTATTTCCCGAAAAATAAGGAAATGATTAATTCATAATAAATATGAATTAATACAAAATTCTTATTAATATTAAGGAAGCACGTTATTTGATGAATGTAACGTGCTTTTTATTAAAAATATTTTGATAAACGGTAATGTCGATCATATTTCCGAATGAAAATACTTTGTAATCTGCCAGCCCTTTTTACTCTTCCAGGAGTGTTTTATGGCAGCTTCAACCTTTTTTATTCCTTCAGTGAATGTCATCGGCGCTGATTCATTGAATGATGCAATGAATATGATGGCAGACTATGGGTTTACCCGTACATTAATTGTTACTGACAATATTTTAACGAAATTAGGTATGGCGGGCGATGTGCAAAAAGCACTGGAAGAACGCAATATTTTTAGCGTTATTTATGATGGCACCCAGCCTAACCCAACTACGGAAAACGTCTCCGCAGGCCTCAAACTGCTGAAAGAAAATAATTGCGATAGCGTGATTTCCTTAGGTGGTGGTTCTCCGCACGATTGTGCGAAAGGCATTGCGCTGGTGGCAGCCAACGGCGGTGATATTCGCGATTACGAAGGCGTTGACCGCTCTGCAAAACCGCAGTTGCCGATGATCGCCATCAACACCACGGCGGGTACTGCGTCTGAAATGACCCGTTTCTGCATTATTACTGACGAAGCACGTCACATCAAAATGGCGATTGTGGATAAACACGTGACTCCGCTGCTTTCTGTCAATGACTCCTCTCTGATGATCGGTATGCCGAAGTCACTGACCGCCGCAACGGGTATGGATGCCTTAACACACGCTATCGAAGCGTATGTGTCTATTGCCGCCACGCCGATCACCGACGCTTGCGCACTGAAAGCCGTGACCATGATTGCCGAAAACCTGCCGTTAGCCGTAGAAGATGGCAGCAATGCGAAAGCGCGTGAAGCGATGGCTTATGCCCAGTTCCTCGCCGGTATGGCGTTCAACAATGCGTCTTTGGGTTATGTTCATGCGATGGCGCACCAGTTAGGCGGTTTCTACAATCTGCCGCACGGTGTATGTAACGCCGTTCTGCTGCCGCATGTTCAGGTATTCAACAGCAAAGTAGCCGCCGCACGTCTGCGTGACTGCGCTGCTGCAATGGGTGTGAACGTGACAGGTAAAAACGACGCGGAAGGTGCAGAAGCCTGCATTAACGCTATCCGCGAACTGGCGAAGAAAGTCGATATTCCGGCAGGTCTGCGCGATCTGAACGTGAAAGAAGAAGATTTCGCGGTACTGGCGACCAATGCTCTGAAAGATGCCTGCGGATTTACTAACCCGATTCAGGCAACTCACGAAGAAATTGTGGCGATTTATCGCGCTGCGATGTAATCATCATTCCCACAACGGCTGGCAAATTGTCAGCCGCTTTTTTAACTATCTCTGTAATCCTTGCCCGTAAATTCGTGATTGCTGTCGTAAAGCTATCACCCGCTGGCGAAGATTTCGCCAGTCACGTCTACCCTTGTTATACCTCACACCGCAAGGAGACTACCATGACCAACAATCCCCCTTCAGCACAGATTAAGCCCGGCGAGTATGGTTTCCCCCTCAAGTTAAAAGCTCGCTATGACAACTTTATCGGCGGCGAATGGGTAGCACCCGCCGACGGCGAGTATTACCAGAACCTGACGCCGGTGACCGGGCAGCTACTGTGCGAAGTGGCGTCTTCGGGCAAACGCGACATCGATCTGGCGCTGGATGCCGCGCATAAAGTGAAAGACAAATGGGCGCATACCTCGGTGCAGGATCGCGCGGCGATTCTGTTTAAGATTGCGGATCGAATGGAACAAAACCTCGAACTGTTAGCGACGGCAGAAACCTGGGATAACGGCAAGCCCATCCGCGAAACCAGTGCTGCCGATGTGCCGCTGGCGATTGACCATTTCCGCTATTTCGCCTCGTGTATTCGGGCGCAGGAAGGTGGGATCAGTGAAGTCGATAGCGAAACTGTGGCTTATCACTTCCACGAACCGTTGGGCGTGGTGGGGCAGATTATCCCGTGGAACTTCCCGTTGCTGATGGCGAGCTGGAAAATGGCTCCCGCGCTGGCGGCGGGCAACTGCGTGGTGCTAAAACCCGCACGACTTACCCCGCTTTCAGTGTTGCTTTTGATGGAGATCGTCGGTGATTTACTGCCGCCAGGCGTGGTGAACGTGGTCAACGGTGCGGGCGGCGAAATCGGTGAATATCTGGCGACCTCAAAACGTATCGCCAAAGTGGCGTTTACCGGCTCAACGGAAGTCGGTCAGCAGATTATGCAGTACGCCACGCAGAACATTATTCCGGTGACGCTGGAGTTGGGCGGTAAGTCGCCAAATATCTTCTTTGCCGATGTGATGGATGAAGAAGATGCTTTCTTCGATAAGGCGCTGGAGGGGTTTGCACTGTTCGCCTTCAACCAGGGCGAAGTTTGCACCTGTCCAAGCCGTGCTTTAGTGCAGGAGTCTATCTACGAACGCTTTATGGAACGCGCCATCCGTCGTGTTGAAAGCATTCGTAGCGGTAACCCGCTCGACAGCGTGACGCAAATGGGCGCGCAGGTATCTCACGGGCAACTGGAAACCATCCTCAATTACATTGATATCGGCAAAAAAGAGGGCGCAGATGTGCTTACCGGCGGCCGGCGCAAGCTGCTGGAAGGCGAACTGAAAGACGGCTACTACCTCGAACCGACGATTCTGTTTGGTCAGAACAATATGCGTGTGTTCCAGGAAGAGATATTTGGCCCGGTGCTGGCGGTGACCACCTTCAAAACGATGGAAGAGGCGCTGGAGCTGGCGAATGACACGCAATATGGCCTGGGCGCTGGTGTCTGGAGTCGTAACGGTAATCTGGCCTATAAGATGGGGCGTGGCATTCAGGCAGGGCGCGTGTGGACTAACTGTTATCACGCTTACCCGGCACATGCGGCGTTTGGTGGTTACAAGCAGTCGGGTATCGGTCGCGAAACCCATAAGATGATGCTGGAGCATTATCAGCAAACCAAGTGTCTACTGGTAAGCTACTCGGATAAACCGTTGGGGCTGTTCTGATATAAGAAGCTGGTCGCATTGGGTATTCATTGCCTGATGCGACGCTTGCGTGTCTTATCGGTTCAAATGTTTACGTCTCCTGGGGTTGAGCATTCACTGAACTAAATTAAGAGCATCTTTTCTACAAATTACTGCACACCGTGATTCTTCTTACGAATATTCATATTAGCCCCCTTTAAACTTATTTTCGTTGATTGTAATGAGAGTGATAAGCGGCGATATACCGTGAAGCTGTGACAATGTAAGGAAGAGAGAAAGGCACATTTTGCGGAGCAGGACACATATTGGTGGGTAAAATAAATGTCGCAAATAAAAAACCATTTTTTAATGATTTGATGAATGTTTAAATATCTAAAGTGTTTCTGTACAAAGCTATTTATTTTTATTGTTTATGAATTAGCAGAAATCATATCTAATATTTTTTATGATATTTAGTTAAAAATGACACTATTGTTATATTCCTCACGTTCCAGGAAATCAGTAGATTTACTCGTCTTTTGTGGCGGGATACTATTCGCTGGCTTGCTGATGTTGCATTAAAATCGAAAGTGCACATCCTATTAAAACAATTTTTTATATTTTTCGATATACGCACGCCTTTTGGAAAGCGTAGGGCATCCTTTATTTCAGGGAACGTAAATAATGAAAAAATCGACGTTATCTTTAGCCATCGGTTTATTATTGGCATGTAGTACCGGTATGGCAAAAACACAGCATTTAACGCTGGAACAACGCATGGCATTGCTGGAGGAGCGGCTGGAAGCGGCGGAAATGCGGGCAACAAAAGCTGAAAGCCAGGTAAAACAGCTTCAGATACAACAGGCAGCCGAAATTCGCGAAATTAAAGCCGCGCAGGGTAATACGCCAGTAAATGGTCAGGCTGCTGCGGAATCTGCAAAGAAAAACGCGTCATCTCCTAATCTTTTGCTTTCAGGTTATGGCGATTTGAAAATCTACGGCGACGTAGAATTTAATATGGACGCGGAAAGCAATCATGGCCTGCTGGCAATGACCAACGCCGATATGAATAGCGATCCTACCAATGAACAGTGGAATCTCAATGGCCGTATTCTGTTAGGCTTTGACGGTATGCGAAAGCTGGATAACGGTTATTTTGCCGGATTCTCCGCACAGCCGCTGGGGGATATGCACGGTTCAGTGAATATCGATGACGCCGTATTCTTCTTTGGCAAAGAAAATGACTGGAGAGTCAAAGTAGGGCGCTTTGAAGCCTACGATATGTTCCCGCTAAATCAGGATACCTTTGTTGAGCATTCAGGTAATACTGCGAACGATCTTTATGACGATGGCAGCGGTTATATCTATATGATGAAAGAGGGGCGCGGGCGTTCTAACGCTGGCGGTAATTTCCTTGTCAGCAAACAACTCGATAACTGGTATTTTGAATTAAACACGTTACTGGAAGACGGAACATCTTTATATAACGATGGCAATTATCATGGCCGCGATATGGAGCAGCAGAAAAATGTCGCTTACCTGCGCCCGGTAATTGCCTGGTCGCCGACGGATGAATTAACCGTTTCCGCAGCGATGGAAGCGAACGTGGTGAATAATGCTTACGGTTATACCGATAGTAAGGGTAATTTTGTCGACCAGTCCGATCGTACCGGCTATGGCATGAGCATGACCTGGAACGGCCTGAAAACCGATCCGGAAAATGGTATCGTGGTTAATCTTAATACCGCCTATTTAGATGCCAATAATGAGAAAGATTTCACTGCCGGGATCAACGCGCTGTGGAAACGTTTCGAGCTGGGTTATATCTACGCGCACAATAAGATTGATGAATTTAGTGGCGTAGTTTGTGATAACGACTGCTGGATTGATGATGAAGGGACGTACACCATTCACACCATTCATGCGTCTTATCAGTTCGCCAACGTGATGGATATGGAGAACTTTAATATTTACCTTGGTACTTATTACTCCATTCTGGATAGCGACGGCGATAAGAAACACGGCGACGAGACTGATGACCGTTACGGCGCACGCGTTCGCTTTAAATACTTCTTCTGATGAAGGCGCGGTGCTGGATATTTTCCGGCACCGCAACTCATTAAGGCAGATAAAAGACTTCTTGCAGCTCGCTGCTGACCGGGCTGTTATCCGGATTAGCGGGCATCACCTCGGTCATATGTTTCCACCATCGTTGGCAAACATCCGTATTGGCAACCGCATTCCAGCGTTCTTCAGATTCAATTTCTACCGTGGCAAAAAGTAAATTACGTGCTTCGTCGAGGTAGATGGCGTAATGGTGCGCGCCGTGTGACTTCAACACCGCTTCCAGTTCCGGCCAGATCGGGTTATGCCGACGCTGATACTCTTCGTGAGCGTCCGGGTTGACTTGCATAACAAACGCTTTGCGGATCATAACGCCTCCAGATAAAGCTCACGCACGTCGTCGCGGCTGGCGGTACGCGGATTACATGGTGCGCATGGGTCGGCCAGGGCTTTATCTAACCAGCCTTCGATATCCTCTTTGCTGATGCCAAGCTGACTAAATCCCGCAGGTATGCCCACGCGATGGCTCAAGACTCGAATGGCATTAATTGCTTCCAGACTTGCCGCTTCATCACTCATCCCGCGCGTATCGACACCCATCGCCTGGGCGATACGGGCAAAGCGTGCGATGGCATTCGGGCGGTTAAAGTTTTCGATTACTGGCAACAAGATGGCATTACACACCCCGTGTGGCAGGTTGTGGGTAGCTCCGGGCTGATGCGCCAGTGCGTGAACCAGCCCCAGTCCCGCGCTGTTAAAAGCCATTCCCGCCAGATATTGCCCGAATGCCATTTGTTCACGGGCTTCCAGATTATGACCATCTTCTACCGCTTTCGGCAGCCACAGAGAAATCAGGCGGATAGCTTCCAGCGCGTTGGCGTCGGTTAATGGATGTGCACCAACAGAAACATAGGCTTCAACTGCGTGAGTCAGTGCATCCATACCGGTGGCAGCGGTAACGGAGGCAGGGATCTCCAGCATTACACTGGCATCATCCACCGCAATATCTGGAATAATATTCGGATCGATGATGACTTCTTTCACTTGCCGCGCAGTGTCGATGATCACCGCATTGCTGGTCATCTCAGCGGCGGTTCCGGCAGTCGTATTGATCGCCACCAGCGGTACGCCGGGGTTTGTCACTTTACCAACACCAGAGTACGCCGTAGAAGGTGCGGGATTAGCGGTAAGGATTTTTACGGCTTTTGCGGTATCAATCGGGCTACCGCCACCGAAAGCAATAATGTAGTCACATGCGGCGTCCTGAAATGCAGCGTAGCCTTTTTGCACCAGTTCTTCGGTGGGGTTTGGAAAGACCTCATCGAATAGGTGGTAAGACATTTGGTGTTGATCCAGCGCGGTGAACAGACTGTCCAGCAATCCCAATTTAACCAGTTGCCCATCGGTAACGATCAGTGCTTTTCCCCATTGCTTATTCGCAACCAGGTTTACCATATCGCCAATTGCCCCAGCGCCATGCAGGCTGATTTTCGGTAATGCCAACATAAAACTCATGATTATTCTCCTTAAGATCAAATCCTTCTGTCCGGCGGCATAACCCGCGCCGCCAGATGCGAAACGGGGTGTTAAAGCGCCAGTGCGCTTGCCAGCGGGGTGACGCCGAAACGCTTGCCGAGGGCTATCAACTCTTCACGGCTGATAGTCTGTTTCATACCGCCCATCGAATACACTTTCACCAACACTTCCGCCGATTTTTCTGCGGTATCGATCAGGCCAAACGCTTCGTCCAGCGTCGGACCGCTGCCGAAGACGCCATGGAAAGGCCAGAGAACCAGTGAGTGTTTTTGCATTTTCTGCGCGGTGGCCTGGCCAATTTCGTCCGTGCCGGGCACCATCCACGGCAAAATGCCAACGCCATCCGGGAATACCACCAGGCACTCGGTGCTGCCTTCCCACAGTTGGCGAGTGAAGACCGCCGTGTCGTTTTCCAGTACATAGGTGAGGGCAATCAGGTTGGTGGCATGGCAGTGCATGATCACCCGATCTTTACCGTTGGTGGCTTTAATGCGTTCGCAATGGGAGAGGAAGTGCGCCGGAAGTTCAGAGGTTGGGACGGCTTCGTTGGTTAGCCCCCAGAGAATATGGTAGCCCGCGCCGTCGCTGTCGATTTTTACGACGCCTAAATTGGCGGCTGGATCGAGCTGGACGTTACGAAAGAATTTGCCGGAGCCGGTGACGATAAACGGTGTATTTGCCAGTAAAGGCATTGGCTGACTGAGCGGAATATATCGCGGTTGTGGGTGAAAATTGTCGTGATATGGCGCGATATCAGCGTCATCCAGGCGCAGCGTGAGGTTACCGCCGTTGCGCTCGTCCCAGCCTTTCAGCCAGGCGTCGGTGGTGGCTTTGATCATTCCCTGGACAAACCAGGACTGGGTAATGTTTTGCATGTTCTGTGTTCCTGTAAATTCGGTTGCCTTGTTGATACATGGTGCGGCTTGTTCCCCTCACCCTAACCCTCTCCCCGAAGGGGCGAGGGGACTGTCCGGCGCAGTGTTTAGCTCCGTTGCCGGAGGGTGCTGTGGTTTTCTCCCTCGCCTTTTCAGGGAGAGGGGACGGTGCAGTGTTTAACTCCGTTGCCGGAGGGTGCTGCGGTTTTCTCCCTCGCCCTTTCAGGGAGAGGGGACGGTGCAGTGTTTAACTCCGTTGCCGGAGGGTGCTGCGGTTTTCTCCCTCGCCTTTTCAGGGAGAGGGGACGGTGCAGTGTTTAACTCCGTTGCCGGAGGGTGCTGCGGTTTTCTCCCTCGCCCTTTCAGGGAGAGGGGACGGTGCAGTGTTTAACTCCGTTGCCGGAGGGTGCTGCGGTTTTCTCCCTCGCCCTTTCAGGGAGAGGGGACGGTGCAGTGTTTAACTCCGTTGCCGGAGGGTGCTGTGGTTTTCTCCCTCGCCCTTTCAGGGAGAGGGGACGGTGCAGTGTTTAGCTCCGTTGCCGGAGGGTGCTGCGGTTTTCTCCCTCGCCCTTTCAGGGAGAGGGTCGGGGTGAGGGTGACAGCCCGCACGGTCATTCGACCCGTAGGCCGGATAAGGCGCTCGCGCCGCATCCGGCGGTGTTTACCCGCGCTGACGCAAAATTGCGTTCTCATAAGCCCGCACGCTTTCCAGCCATTCGCTACCCGCTGGCGTATCGTGACGCTGGCAATACATTTCCCACACCGCCTGCCACGGCAACGATTTTTGTTCTTCCAGCAGCGCCAGTCGCGCGGTGTAATCGCCCGCTGCTTCCAGCTTGCGTAGTTCGGCTGTCGGTTCTAACAACGCACGCAGCAGGGCTTTTTTCATATTGCGCGTGCCAATAACCCACGCGGCAATGCGGTTGATGGAGGCATCAAAGAAGTCGAGACCAATGTGTACCCGGTCAAACAGGTCATGACGGACAATCTCACTGGCAATCGCCTGGGTTTCATCATCCAGCAGCACCACGTGATCGCTGTCCCAGCGAACCGGTCGGCTGACGTGCAGCAGCAACTGCGGAACATACAGCATGGCGGCGGAAATCTTGTCGGAAATAACTTCTGTCGGGTGGAAGTGCCCGGCGTCCAGACACAAAGCGGTCTGGCGGCTGGTGGCATACCCCATGTAAAACTCATTGGAGCCAACCGTGTAGCTCTCCGCGCCAATACCAAACAATTTGCTCTCAACGGCGTCGATATGGTGCGCAGGGTTCAGCTTTTCGCTGATCACTTCATCCAGCGCAGCCAGTAAACGCTGGCGTGGGGCGAGACGGTCAACGGTGATATCTTTCATGCCATCCGGGATCCAGATGTTCATCACCGATGGCGTGCCAAGTTGCTCGCCAAAATAGGCCGAAACGCGACGGCTTGCTTTGCAGTGGTCAATCCAGAACTGGCGAATGCGGTCGTCGGGATGCGAGAGCGTAAAGCCATCGGCACTTAGCGGATGCGAAAAACAGGAGGGGTTAAAGTCCAGACCGAGGTGATTGGCTTTCGCCCATTCAACCCAGTTTTTGAAGTGCTCTGGTTTGATTTTATCGCGCGAGACTGGCGTGTCTGATTCCAGATAGATAGCATGTAAATTAAGCCGTTTCGGCCCCGGAATCAGCCGCATAGCCTGTTCCAGATCGGCTCGTAGCTCGCTGGCATTACGCGCTTTACCCGGATAATTACCTGTGGCCTGAATCCCACCAGTCAGCGAACCTTCCGGGTTTTCAAAACCAGAAACATCATCGCCCTGCCAGCAGTGCATTGAAACGGGTAAGCGATCAAGTTGGCGCAGTGCCTCCTCGACATCAATCCCTACCGCCGCGAAACGCTGTTTCGCCAGTTCCCAGGCCTGTTCCAGTTGTGTGGTCATGCGCAAAGCTCCTTTGTCTGTCGTGTAGAGTGAATCCGCGCCACATAGTGGGCAATTTCACTGTCAGGATTAGGGGTAAAGGTGGTCAGATTCGCGGTGGCGCTCACGACCTGACGGAAATCATCCACATTGTTGAGTTCATCCAGCGTCATTAACTGGATGCCGATATTGCCGAGCGTCGAGGCTTCAACTGGCCCGGCGATCACCCGAATACCGCAGGCATCGGCACACAACTGGTTGAGCAGTGCGTTCTGGCTGCCGCCGCCGACAATATGCAGTTGCGAGAAGTCTTCACCGCGTAGCTGCGCCAGTTCGTGCAGTACGTCGGCATACAGCAGCGCCAGACTGTCGAAAATACAGCGCGCCAGTTCAGCATCACTTTCTGGGATCGGTTGCGCCGTTTCCCGACACGCTGCCTGAATTTCGCTGCACATCTCGTCAGGATTAATAAAGCGATCGTCATTGGGATTGATGATGAAGCGACAGGCCGGGAGTGCCTGTGTCGCGGCGATAAGCGTTGGGAGATCGTTGATTTGCCGCTCCTGAAGCACTCGCTGAAGCAGCCATAAACCCATGATATTTTTCAGTACCCGATAGCGACCTTCCGCACCGCCTTCATTGGTGATGTTGGCTGCGAGCGCCGCATCATCGGTGAATGGCGTCTGGCTTTCGAAGCCCATCAATGACCAGGTTCCAGAAGAGAGATAAGCGGCGCGTGAACCGTTTAACGGCGAGGCGATAACCGCGCTGGCGGTATCATGGCTGGCAACGGCGACCACCGGAATCTCATTACCCTGCGGGCAAATCCAGTGACCTATGACATTACCCGGATGTGTCGGGCGACCAAACCAGGCTTTGTTGGCCCCACTCCACGCCAGTAGCGACTCGTCCCAGTCGTCGCTATTGATATTGACCAGTTGCGTGGTCGTGGCGTTGGTGTACTCCCAGTTCATCTTGCCGGTCAGGCGATAACTGAAGTAATCCGGCATCAGCAGAGCGTGAGCGATTTGTGGAATAAGTTCAGGTTGTTGCGCCGTCAGCGCACGCAACTGATAGATCGTATTGAAGGGCAGAAACTGGATGCCGCTACGCTGATAAATATCGCGTTTGCCGAGTTGCTGCTGTGCCAATGTCATCAGCCCGTGAGTGCGGCTATCACGATAGGCAATCGGTAAACCGACGCGCTGACCGTGTTGATCCAGCAGCACATAGTCCACGCCCCAGGTATCAATACCGATGCTATCGATACGAATCCCTTCCTCGCACACCTTGTTTAACCCAAAGCGAATGGCGTTTTCCAGACTATCGACATCCCAGGTGGCATAACCGCTCTGGTAATACAGCCCATTGGTAAAACGATGGATTTCACGCAGCGTCAGGCTGCGACATTCACGGTGGTAACGCGCCAGCATTACGCGCCCACTGGATGCGCCGAGATCAACAGCGACGCAGTAGCGAAAGGTCATAATGAGATCCTTCTAGGTTTCATTACGCCCAGTCTAAGAAGCGCCCGACTTCGCTACCTTCTCGTTACTGACAGGAAAATACACCACTGGCAACCAGGGAAAGATGAACGTGATAGCGTTCACAATTTTCAGAATTGTGGTGGTGTGATGTTTGCCGCATTTTCTGAAAAATCACGCTTTATCTTGAAAAATCGACATTTTTTACGTGTTTTGCTGTCGAAAATTTAAGGTAAGAACCAAATCGCTTGATTACTATTCCGCCATGTTGACGGCATCAGGAGGTTTATATGGACGTATTACATTGCGTGGATTTTTTTCCGTCTGGTAACGTGTCTGTGGCAATAGAACCCCGGCTTCCACAGGTGGATTTTCCTGAACATCACCATGATTTCCATGAGATTGTGATTGTCGAACACGGCACGGGTATCCATATTTTCAATGGGCAGCCTTATACCATCTCCGGTGGAACAATCTGTTTCGTGCGCGATCATGATCGGCATTTATACGAACATACGGACAATCTGTATTTGACCAATGTGCTGTATCGCTCACCGGATAGATTTCAGTTTCTCGCCGGGCTGCATCAGCTTCTGCCGCAAGAACAAGACGGGCAATATCCGTCCCATTGGCGCGTGAGCCACAGCATATTGCAGCAGGTACGGCAACTGGTTTCGCAACTGGAACAGCAGGAAAGAACGAATGATTTACCCTCGAAAGCCAGCGGTGAGATTTTGTTTATGCAATTACTGCTCTTGCTGCGTAAAAACAGTTTGCAGGAGAGCATGGAAAGTCGCGAATCGCGTCTGAACTTGTTGTTGGCCTGGCTGGAAGAGCATTTTGCCGACGAGGTGAATTGGGAAATGATGGCGGATCAATTTTCTTTGTCACTACGTACATTGCATCGTCAGTTAAAACAGCAAACTGGTTTGACGCCCCAGCGTTACCTTAACCGTTTACGGTTGGTGAAAGCGCGTCATCTGTTACGCCACAGCGAGGCCAGCGTTACTGACATCGCCTATCGCTGCGGATTCAGCGACAGTAACCACTTTTCGACGCTTTTTCGCCGAGAGTTTAACTGGTCACCGCGTGATATTCGTCAGGGACGGGATGGCTTTCTGCAATAACGCGAATCTTCTCAACGTATTTCCACGCCAGTTTATGAATAATCAAACACGTCTTCTGGCTGAGGTGGCACGGTGGCTCATCAGTTTGTCCTTCGTAAAAAAGATTTTTTTGCCAGCGAACAGCAGGCGGTCGCTGTGGCTGATCGTTATCCGCAGGATGTCTTTGCCGAGCATACACATGATTTTTGTGAACTGGTGATCGTCTGGCGCGGTAACGGTTTGCACGTGCTCAACGATCGTCCTCATCGTATTACTCGTGGCGATCTCTTTTATATCCACGCAGACGATAAACACTCCTACGCTTCCGTTAACGATCTGGTGTTGCAGAACATTATTTATTGCCCGGAGCGGCTGACGCTTAATCTCGACTGGCAGGGAGCGATTCCAGGGTTTAACGCCAGCGCAGGACAACCACACTGGCGTTTAGGCAGTGCGGGCATGGCGCTGGTGCGGCAGGTTATCGGGCAGCTTGAGCACGAAAGCAATCAGCCCGCGCCGTTTGCCAACGAAATGGCGGAGTTACTGTTCGGGCAGTTGGTGATGCTTTTGAAACGTCATCGCTACACCAGTGATTCGTTACCGCCAACATCCAGCGAAACGTTGCTGGATAAGCTGATTACCCGACTGGCGGCCAGCCTGAAAAGTCCTTTTGTGCTGGATAAATTTTGTGATGAGGCGGCGTGCAGTGAACGCGTCTTGCGCCAGCAATTTCGCCAGCAGACCGGGATGACCATCAATCAATATCTGCGGCAGGTCAGAGTGTGCCATGCGCAATATCTTCTCCAGCATAGCCGCCTGTTAATCAGTGATATTTCGACAGAATGTGGCTTTGAAGACAGTAACTACTTTTCGGTGGTGTTTACCCGGGAAACCGGGATGACGCCCAGCCAGTGGCGTCATCGCAATTCCCAGAAAGATTAACTTGCCATGCCCATGCCGACGATGTTGGCGGCGACAATAATCACCACACAACCGAGGCTCAATACGGTAACCGGACGGCGTCCCGCATTGTTCCACTCTTTCAGCACCAGCCCGACGATACCGCCGCACAATACATAGAAACTCATATGCAGCATCCAACTGATGTAGTCATACTGCGCCGGAATGCGGGCGTGTCCCCAGGCATAGAAAAAGAATTGCAGATACCACATCAAACCCCCCAGTGCCGAGAGCAATACGTTGTGGATGATCAGCGGTTTTGCCAGCGAGAAGTCGGCTTTTAGCGACAAATCTTTCACTTTTGCCAGACGAATAAAACAGAAACCGAGGTTGATGATCGCACCGCCACCCATGATGACAACATAGCTTGGCAGAGCGACATACAGTGGATCAACACCCAGCGCGGCAGCCGCTTCATGCATCGGTTTTGCGGCGTTCATCGCAAAAGACATCCCGGCAGAGAAAATGCCGCACATTACCGCCAGCACTAGCCCTTTTTTCAGGTTGAACTCTTCGGCTTTAATGCCCATTTTGCGCTCTTTCAACTGCCCGGCGCGAGTCACAATCCCCACGCCAATCAACGCCACCAGTACGCCGAGCAACGTCATGCGCCCACCGTCGGTGTTAATCAGCACATCGAAATTGCCGTTGATAATAGGCGTCATCAGCGTACCGACGATCAAAGTAATGCCAATGGCGATACCTATCCCCATCGACATGCCGAGATAACGCATGGTCAGACCGTAGTTGATATTACCAATCCCCCACATAGCGCCGAACAGAAAAACAGGCAGCAGGGTAGAGAGACTGAACGAGCTGTAATATGCCCAGAAATCAGGTAGTAGCATGGCGCTGATGGCCCACGGCAGAATAATCCACGAAACAATCCCACCGACAGACCACATGGTTTCCCATGACCACTTTTTTACTTTTTTGAACGGAGCGTAAAAACAGGCTGCACTGGCCGCGCCGATCAAATGCCAAAATATCCCCATCGTAATCGCGTTACTCATCTTCTTATCCTCATCATTTTTCGTCGCGTCACATCTCCGACGAGATGAGTGTAAAAATCGTGCTGTCGATTAACCTTTCGCCTGTTGCCGCCGTTGTCGATTTACTGGCAATCACGGCATTAAGTGGGTGATTTGGTTCACATCTCGGACATTTCCCTGCAAAACCATTCCCCTATGAAAAGTACGGCATTGATAATCATTTTCAATATCATTTAATTAACTATAATGAACCAACTGCTTACGCGGCATTAACAATCGGCCGCCCGACAATACTGGAGATGAATATGAGCTATACCCTGCCATCCCTGCCGTATGCTTACGATGCCCTGGAACCGCACTTCGATAAGCAGACCATGGAAATCCACCACACCAAGCACCATCAGACTTACGTCAACAACGCCAATGCGGCGCTGGAAAGCCTGCCAGAATTCGCCAACCTGCCGGTTGAAGAGCTGATCACCAAACTGGATCAGCTGCCAGCAGACAAAAAAACCGTGCTGCGCAACAACGCTGGTGGTCACGCCAACCACAGCCTGTTCTGGAAAGGCCTGAAAAAAGGCACGACTTTGCAGGGCGACCTGAAAGCGGCTATCGAACGTGATTTCGGTTCCGTTGATAACTTCAAAGCAGAATTTGAGAAAGCGGCAGCTTCCCGCTTTGGTTCCGGCTGGGCATGGCTGGTGCTTAAAGGCGATAAACTGGCGGTGGTTTCTACTGCTAATCAGGACTCCCCGCTGATGGGCGAAGCCATTTCTGGCGCTTCCGGCTTCCCTGTTCTGGGTCTGGATGTGTGGGAACACGCTTACTACCTGAAATTCCAGAACCGCCGTCCGGACTACATCAAAGAGTTCTGGAACGTGGTGAACTGGGACGAAGCTGCGGCACGTTTCGCGGCGAAAAAATAATCGCATATTGCCTACTGCAATGAGGCGTTTACGCCGTTTTTCAGCATAAAAAACAAACCATCGCACATAGCGGTGGTTTTTTTGTGATCAATTTCAAAATAAAAACAATGATCCTATAAAAATAAAACAACGTTTCAATTGATGTGGTTTTGATCACTTTTATTGCTCTGTTGAATGTCTATCTTCATTTCCATCAACACTGATGCATCGTGAAGGACTTATGCATCAGCCTATAAAAATATGCCGATAGGTGATGAAAATGCAGATAAAACACACGATAGAGAAAATCCCAGGAGGGATGATGCTCGTCCCGCTGTTCCTTGGCGCACTGTGTCACACTTTCTCGCCAGGGGCGGGAAAATACTTTGGTTCATTCACAAATGGAATGATTACCGGCACGGTGCCGATTCTGGCGGTGTGGTTTTTCTGCATGGGGGCATCGATAAAATTAAGTGCGACGGGAACGGTATTGCGTAAATCCGGTACGCTGGTGGTAACTAAAATTGCCGTGGCGTGGGTGGTTGCGGCAATTGCTTCACGCATTATTCCTGAACATGGTGTTGAAGTTGGATTCTTTGCCGGACTTTCAACGCTGGCGCTGGTGGCGGCGATGGATATGACCAACGGCGGACTTTACGCTTCGATCATGCAGCAGTATGGCACTAAAGAAGAGGCCGGGGCGTTTGTATTAATGTCGCTGGAATCCGGGCCGCTTATGACGATGATTATTCTGGGGACTGCCGGGATTGCATCGTTTGAACCGCATGTTTTCGTCGGTGCGGTATTACCGTTCCTCGTCGGCTTTGCGTTAGGGAACCTTGACCCTGAGCTGCGAGAATTTTTCAGCAAAGCCGTACAGACGCTGATCCCGTTCTTTGCCTTTGCGCTGGGCAATACCATTGATTTAACCGTGATTGCTCAGACCGGTTTGCTGGGGATCTTGCTGGGTGTGGCGGTGATCGTCGTGACCGGTATACCGTTGATTATTGCGGATAAATTGATTGGCGGTGGCGATGGTACTGCCGGAATCGCGGCCTCCAGTTCTGCCGGTGCTGCGGTGGCGACACCGGTACTGATTGCTGAAATGATCCCCGCCTTTAAACCGATGGCGCCTGCGGCAACTTCGCTGGTGGCGACGTCAGTGATTGTGACCTCGATTCTGGTGCCGATTCTGACTTCTGTCTGGTCGCGCAAAGTTAAAGCCAGAGCGGCGAAAATCGAAATATTGGGTACGGTGAAGTAATCTCCATCCATATAAATCAAGAGGCCGGATGATTTGTAGTCATCCGGCCTTTTGCGTTATCTGACAAAGACTTCATCAATCGTTCGACATTCACTTTCGCTTAACTCACCACCCGCATTGCGTGATACGCCAGTGCAATAGCCAAACTTACGCGATACCACCGTCTTGATGGTGGTGACAAAATCCTCACCAATGGCGTAGATGGACATATAAGTGCCAATCTGTTGCTGAATCTCTGGTAAAGCCGCCAGGTCGCCGCGTTTGAAGGCTTCACGGGCTTCGACAAACAGCTCCGGCATAACGTTGTTCAGGCCGGATATTATTCCCGCGCCGCCTGCCAGCAGATTAGGAATGTAATACTCGTCATAGCCCGAAAGCACTGCAAAATCAGAACGAACTGCCTGGGTTGCCTGAATCATGCTGCGGGTGTGTGACTGGCAATCGACGGTATCTTTAATTCCGGCAAAGTCAGGAAATTCACTCGCCAGCGTGGCGACCAGGTCAGGGGTTAAATCACAACCGGTTCTTGCCGGGAAGTTATATGCGAACCATTTGCCCTGTAATTCGCGACCCAGATGGCGGAAATAGCTTAATAATTGTTTTGCCGTCTGGCCGTAGTAGTAAGGCGGGAGGATCATCACTGCATCATAGCCTGTGCGATACGCCTCTTGCGCCATCATCAGCACATCGTGTGTGCAGGTGGAAGAAACGTTAGCGACCATTTTTAATGTGCTCATGGAACGCGCTTCGCGGATAAGTATGAGTCTCTCTTCGAGAGTGAAAGAGGCAAATTCACCAATGCTGCCCATCAGCAATATCACATCAATATTGGCTTCTGTTAGCCGCTGCAGATGCTTCTTCAGTCCGTTAAGATCCACATTACCGTCTTTATCCATTGGCGTAATGGAAGGACACCAGACGCCAGAAAACTGTGTTTGCTCGGTCACGTTGTACACTCCTGATAATGAAATGGCGTTTCAAATTCATCTCATTGATAACATTTCTAAGACGTCGTCATGTGAACCGTGCTCTCATTTTGCGCGCCTGACGTAAAATAAATATGGTCTAATGGGGAAATTTCTCGGTGGAGAGGGAACAGATGCGATATCCGGTTGATGTATACACAGGCAAAATACAGGCTTATCCCGAAAGCAAACCCAGCGCGATTGCGAAAATCCAGGTCGATGGCGAGTTGATGTTGACAGAGCTGGGGCTGGAAGGTGACGAGCAGGCAGAGAAAATAGTTCACGGTGGGCCGGACAGGGCGCTGTGTCATTATCCTCGCGAGCATTATCTCTTCTGGGCGCGGGAATTTCCTGAACAGGCAGATTTGTTTGTTGCGCCTGCGTTTGGTGAAAACCTCTCAACCGACGGCCTGACGGAAAGCAATGTTTATATTGGTGATATTTTCCGCTGGGGTGAGGCATTAATTCAGGTCACCCAGCCGCGCTCCCCGTGTTACAAACTCAATTACCATTTTGATATCAGCGATATGGCACAGTTGATGCAAAACGCCGGTAAAGTTGGCTGGCTGTATAGCGTGATTGCGCCGGGGTTGGTATCTGCGGATGCTCCGCTGGAGCTGGTTTCTCGCGTCAGCGATGTCACCGTGCAGGAGGCAATAGCTATCGCATGGCATATGCCGTTTGATGACGAGCAGTATCACCGTTTACTCTCCGCTGCCGGGCTGTCGAAAAGCTGGACGCGGACGATGCAGAAGCGCCGACTTAGCGGCAAGATTGAAGATAATTCGCGGCGTTTGTGGGGGAAATAACCCCCGAAGAGTAGACCTGATAAGACGCGATCAGCGTCGCATCAGGCATCCTGCTCAAACGCCGGATGCGGCGTAAACGCCTATCCGGCCTGCGCGGAGTTTAACTCCGCTTATACAGCGGCAGCCAAATTACCAGCCGTAAACCGCCCAGCGGGCTGTCTTCAGCTTTAACCCAACCACGGTGCTGCTGAATGGCGGTTTCGACAATCGCCAGCCCCAGACCTGTACCGCCAGATTCACGATCGCGTGCTTCATCGGTACGATAGAACGGACGGAAAATCTGTTCGCGATCTTCCGGGCTAACGCCAGGACCATCGTCGTCCACCGTAATGGTGATACCGTCTTTATCTACCGCAAAGCCCACTTCAATCTTCGTATGGGAATAACGCAGGGCATTACGAACAATGTTTTCCAGCGCGCTTTCCAGGGCGTTCGGGTTGCCGTACAGCGGCCACGGCCCAGGCGGGAAGTTAACGGTAAACGACTTGCCCATCTGCTCCGCTTCGAACGCTGCGTTATCCAGCACTTCGCTCCACAACTGGTTGGCTTTGATTGTCTCGCTCACCAGCGCGTTTTTCTGCTGATTACGTGACATCACCAACAGGTCGTTGATCATGCTGTCCAGACGTTGCGCTTCGGTTTCAATACGCTCCAGTTCCTTACTTTCACCACTACGACGGCGCAGTAACGCCGTACCCAGTTGCAGACGCGTCAGCGGCGTGCGCAGCTCGTGAGAGATATCAGAAAGCAGGCGCTGCTGAGAGGTCATCATGCGCTCCAGCGCGGTGACCATCTGGTTAAAACTGGCACCTGCGGCAAGAAATTCCTGTGGCCCCGCTTCCAGTTCCGGATGCTGGCGTAAGTTTCCCTGGGCGACTTCATCGGCAGCGTTTTTCAGCTTACGCGCTGGTTTTGCCAGACTCCAGGCTAACCACAACAGCAGCGGCGTACTGACCAACATGGTGACAATCAGCAGTAATAGCGGACGGTCAAACAGTAAGTTAATGAAATCGGATTGAGAACTGCTGGCTGGACGAATCAGATACAGTTGGTAATTATCTTCGCCATCACGCACAGAGAACGGGCCGACCAGTTCCACGCGACCATACTTTTTCTTCTGCGGGTGATCGGCGTTATCGGCCTGGCCAATAAAGTTGCGAATGATCTGCATTTCGCTGCGTTCTGCGCCAATCACGCGGCCTTCGGTTGTCACCAGTAACAAACGCTGCCCCGGTGGTGCCCACTTATCAATGGCACGGAACAGACGGCGCCACCACATTAAATCGTTGGGTGGATCGTTCGCCAGTTCCGCTTCGACATGCTGCTCAATCATCAGCCCCTGACGCTGTTCGCTATCCAGAAGCTCGGTCATCTGGCGTGAATCGAGCTTGGGTAACATCAAAACCAACATCAACACCAGCGCCAGCGTCAGCCAGAAGATGGCGAAGATGCGCGCGGTTAAGCTGCCTATCATGAAGCAGAAACCATCAGATAGCCGCGACCACGCAAGGTTTTAAACCACGGGTGACCATCTTTACGATCCGGCAGTTTACGACGCAGGTTGGAAATGTGCATATCGATAGCGCGGTCGAAAGGCGTCAGGCGTTTGCCCAGCACTTCCTGGCTTAAATGTTCACGAGAAACTACCTGACCCAGATGCTGTGCCAGCAAATAGAGTAGGGTAAATTCAGTACCGGTTAACTCCAGCGTTTGCCCATCGAAGCTGGCTTCCTGACGGCCTGGATTCAGCACTAAGGCATCAACTTCAAGCGTCGGTGAACCGTTGTCGTTGTTTTGCTGTTGCTCGCTCCAGTGGGAACGGCGCAGGATCGCGCGAATACGAGCCACCAGCTCACGGTCGTTAAACGGTTTCGGGAGATAGTCATCTGCGCCCAGCTCAAGGCCGAGGACGCGATCAAGTTCACTGCCGCGTGCCGTTAACATAATGACAGGCGTCTGGTGTGTCTGGCGAAGTGCCTTCAATGTGTCGATACCATTTTTCTTCGGCATCATGACATCAAGCAAAAGTAAATCAATGCTGTCGTCCAGAAGATCAAGCGCCTGCTCCCCATCGTGGGCAACAATTACGTTGAAGCCTTCCATCTCGAGCAGCTCCTTTAACAGGGAAGTCAGCTCTCGGTCATCATCAACTAACAGGATTTTATTCATTGTTTAAATACCTCCGAGGCAGAAATTACGTCATCAGACGTCGCTAATCCATGACTTTACGTTGTTTTACACCCCCTGACGCATGTTTGCAGCCTGAATCGTAAACTCTCTATCGTTGAATCGCGACAGAAAGATTTTGGGAGCAAATGATGCGCATAGTTACCGCTGCCGTCATGGCCTCAACGCTGGCAGTCAGTTCATTAAGCCACGCTGCTGAAGTCGGTTCAGGCGATAACTGGCATCCGGGCGAAGAACTTGCGCAGCGCAGTACGCAGAGCCATATGTTCGACGGCATAAGTTTAACCGAACATCAGCGTCAGCAGATGCGAGATCTTATGCAACAGGCCCGGCACGAACAGCCTCCTGTTAATGTTAGCGAAGTGGAGACAATGCATCGCCTTGTCACCGCAGAAAATTTTGATGAAAACGCTGTGCGCGCTCAGGCAGAAAAAATGGCGAAAGAACAGATCGCTCGCCAGGTTGAGATGGCTAAAGTCCGCAACCAAATGTATCACCTGTTAACGCCAGAGCAGCAAGCGGTTTTAAACGAGAAACATCAACAACGAATGGAGCAGTTGCGCGACGTGACGCAATGGCAAAAAAGTTCATCGTTGAAGCTATTGAGTAGTAGCAACTCACGTTCCCAGTAGTAAACCCTGTTTTCCTTGCCATAGACACCATCCCTGTCTTCCCCCACATGATGTGGGGGTTTTTTTTATCTTCAATTTGCCTGTTGCTTGATGCATTGCAGATGATTTGCTTCCGTTATACTACCGTCAGTTGATAGCGGGAGTATTTATGAATCAATCTTATGGACGGCTGGTCAGCCGGGCGGCGATTGCTGCGACGGCGATGGCTTCGCTGCTATTGCTGATTAAAATTTTTGCATGGTGGTATACCGGTTCGGTGAGTATTCTTGCCGCGCTGGTGGATTCGTTGGTGGATATTGGCGCGTCGTTGACGAATTTACTGGTGGTGCGTTACTCGCTGCAACCTGCCGACGACAATCACTCGTTTGGTCACGGTAAAGCCGAGTCCCTCGCGGCGCTGGCGCAAAGTATGTTTATCTCCGGTTCGGCGCTGTTCCTGTTTTTGACTGGTATTCAGCATTTGGTTTCTCCGACGCCGATGACAGACCCCGGCGTCGGGGTTCTCGTGACTATTGTGGCGCTGATTTGTACGATTATCCTTGTTTCGTTTCAGCGTTGGGTGGTGCGCCGGACGCAAAGCCAGGCGGTGCGGGCTGATATGCTACATTACCAGTCTGATGTTATGATGAACGGCGCAATTCTGCTGGCGCTGGGGTTGTCCTGGTACGGCTGGCATCGCGCCGATGCTCTGTTTGCATTGGGAATCGGCATCTATATTTTATATAGCGCGTTACGCATGGGATATGAGGCGGTACAGTCATTACTGGATCGCGCATTACCCGATGAGGAACGGCAAGAAATTATTGATATCGTGACTTCCTGGCCGGGAGTTAGCGGCGCTCACGATCTTCGTACGCGGCAGTCAGGGCCGACCCGCTTTATTCAGATTCATTTGGAAATGGAAGACTCTCTGCCTTTGGTTCAGGCGCATATGGTGGCGGATCAGGTAGAGCAGGCTATTTTACGGCGTTTTCCGGGATCGGATGTGATTATTCATCAGGACCCTTGTTCCGTCGTACCCAGGGAGGGTAAACGGTCTATGCTTTCATAATCAGTATAAAAGAGAGCCAGACCCGCATTTTGTGTATAAAATACCGCCATTTGGCCTGACCTGAATCAATTCAGCAGGAAGTGATTGTTATACTATTTGCACATTCGTTGGATCACTTCGATGTGCAAGAAGACTTCCGGCAACAGATTTCATTTTGCATTCCAAAGTTCAGAGGTAGTCATGATTAAGAAAATCGGTGTGTTGACAAGCGGCGGTGATGCGCCAGGCATGAACGCCGCAATTCGCGGGGTTGTTCGTTCTGCGCTGACAGAAGGTCTGGAAGTAATGGGCATTTATGACGGCTATCTGGGTCTGTATGAAGACCGTATGGTACAGCTAGACCGTTACAGCGTGTCTGACATGATCAACCGTGGCGGTACGTTCCTCGGTTCTGCGCGCTTCCCGGAATTCCGCGACGAGAACATCCGCGCCGTGGCTATCGAAAACCTGAAAAAACGTGGTATCGATGCGCTGGTGGTTATCGGCGGTGACGGTTCCTACATGGGTGCAATGCGTTTGACCGAAATGGGCTTCCCGTGCATCGGCCTGCCGGGCACCATCGACAACGACATCAAAGGTACTGACTACACTATCGGTTTCTTCACTGCTCTGAGCACCGTTGTGGAAGCCATCGACCGTCTGCGTGACACCTCTTCTTCTCACCAGCGTATTTCTGTGGTGGAAGTGATGGGTCGTTACTGTGGCGATCTGACGCTGGCTGCGGCCATTGCCGGTGGTTGTGAATTTGTGGTGGTTCCGGAAGTTGAATTCAGCCGCGATGACCTGGTAAATGAAATCAAAGCGGGTATCGCGAAAGGTAAAAAACACGCAATTGTGGCGATTACCGAACACATGTGTGATGTTGACGAACTGGCGCATTTCATCGAGAAAGAAACCGGTCGTGAAACCCGCGCAACTGTGCTGGGTCACATCCAGCGTGGTGGTTCTCCGGTGCCTTACGACCGTATTCTGGCTTCCCGTATGGGCGCTTACGCTATTGAACTGCTACTGGCTGGTTACGGCGGTCGCTGCGTAGGTATTCAGAACGAACAACTGGTTCACCATGACATCATCGACGCTATCGAAAACATGAAGCGTCCGTTCAAAGGTGACTGGCTGGACTGCGCGAAAAAACTGTATTAATGATTTCGGGCAGATTTCTTTCGCCTGAAACCGATGACAGAAGCAAAAATGCCTGATGCGCTTTGCTTATCAGGCCTACATGAATTGTGCAATCTATTGAGTTTGCAAGCTTTTGTAGGCCGGATAAGGCGTTTACGCCGCATCCGGCATGAACAAAGCGAACTTTGTCAGCAATATGAGGCGGATTTCTTCCGCCTTTTTAACTCCCCAACATATACCCACAAGTTATAGCCAATCTTTTTTTATTCTTTAATGTTTGGTTCACCTTCTGGCACGCTTTGCTTATCACAACACAACATAAGAGAGCCGGGCGATGAACAAGTGGGGCGTAGGATTAACATTTTTGCTGGCAGCGACCAGCGTGATGGCAAAGGATATTCAGTTACTTAACGTTTCGTATGATCCAACGCGCGAGTTATACGAACAATACAACAAAGCCTTCAGTGCCCACTGGAAACAGCAAACCGGCGATAACGTGGTGATTCGTCAGTCGCACGGTGGTTCAGGGAAACAGGCAACATCGGTAATCAACGGGATAGAAGCTGACGTTGTTACGCTGGCGCTGGCTTACGACGTAGATGCGATTGCTGAACGTGGTCGAATTGATAAAGAGTGGATCAAACGTCTGCCGGATAACTCCGCGCCGTATACCTCCACCATTGTCTTCCTGGTTCGTAAGGGCAATCCGAAGCAAATCCATGACTGGAACGACCTGGTTAAACCGGGTGTTTCGGTGATCACGCCTAACCCGAAAAGCTCTGGCGGTGCACGCTGGAACTACCTGGCAGCGTGGGGATATGCCCTGCACCACAACAATAACGATCAGGCAAAGGCGCAGGATTTTGTGCAGTCATTGTATAAAAACGTGGAAGTGCTGGACTCCGGTGCGCGTGGTTCAACAAATACTTTCGTCGAGCGCGGGATTGGTGACGTGCTGATCGCCTGGGAAAACGAAGCACTGCTGGCAACGAATGAACTGGGGAAAGATAAGTTCGAAATCGTCACGCCGAGTGAGTCTATTCTCGCGGAGCCGACGGTATCGGTTGTCGATAAAGTGGTGGAGAAAAAAGGCACCAAAGAGGTGGCAGAAGCCTATCTGAAATATCTCTACTCGCCAGAAGGTCAGGAGATTGCAGCCAAAAACTATTACCGTCCGCGCGATCCTGACGTGGCGAAAAAGTATGAAAATGCTTTTCCGAAGCTGAAGTTATTCACCATTGATGAAGAGTTCGGCGGCTGGACGAAAGCGCAAAAAGAGCATTTCTCTAACGGCGGTACGTTTGACCAAATCAGCAAACGTTAATTTTGTTGACGATAACCAGACCCGGTGGCATCTCGCGACCGGGTTTTTTATTTGTCGCGATTTTGCGTTACCCTTGCATCTCTTTGAGGTACAGGGAAAAAACGATGAAAAAAACGGTTATTCTCATTTTGGTGATGATAGTTATCGCCGTTGCTGCGGGTATCGGCTACTGGAAATTTACCGGTGATTCGGATGTGTTACGTAAGATTGTCCTTGAGGAATGTTTGCCCAATCAGCAGCAAAATCAAAATCCTTCGCCATGTGTGGAAGTCAAACCCGATGCCGGATATGTGGTTTTAAAAGACATTAACGGTCCACTGCAATATCTGTTGATGCCAACGTATCGTATTAACGGCACTGAAAGTCCTTTGCTGACCGATCCTGCAACGCCGAACTTCTTTTGGCTGGCCTGGCAGGCGCGTGATTTTATGAGTAAAAAATATGGTCAGCCGGTTCCCGATCGCGCGGTCTCGTTGGCGATTAACTCCCGAACGGGACGCACGCAAAACCATTTTCATATTCATATCTCTTGCATCCGTCCTGATGTGCGCGAACAACTGGATAATAACCTGGCGAACATCAGCAGCCGCTGGTTGCCGCTGCCGGGCGGATTACAAGGGCATGAATATCTGGCGCGTCGGGTAACCGAAAGCGAACTGGTACAACGTAGTCCGTTTATGATGCTGGCGGAAGAAGTGCCAGAAGCGCGGGAACATATGGGAAGTTACGGGCTGGCGATGGTACGGCAGAGTGACAACTCGTTTGTATTACTGGCGACACAGCGTAATCTGCTGACGCTGAATCGTGCTTCAGCCGAGGAGATTCAGGATCATCAGTGTGAGATTTTGCGTTAAGGCAAGCAGTTAAGAAAAGTTAAGTGCCGGATGTGAAATCCGGCACCTGTCAGACTTAAGCCTGTTTAGCCGCTTCTGCAGCTTTAACGATCACAGCAAAGGCGTCAGCTTTCAGAGAAGCACCGCCAACCAGCGCGCCGTCGATGTCCGGCTGAGCGAATAGTTCAGCAGCGTTAGACGCGTTTACAGAACCGCCGTACTGGATGATCACTTGTTCAGCGATGTTAGCGTCAACTTTAGCGATGTGATCGCGGATGAATTTGTGAACAGCCTGCGCTTGCGCCGGAGTTGCAGATTTGCCAGTACCGATTGCCCATACTGGTTCGTAAGCGATAACTGCGCCTTCGAATGCTGCCGCACCCTGAGTTTTCAGCACTGCGTCGATCTGACGTGCGCAAACTTCTTCAGTTTTGCCCGCTTCGTTCTCAGCTTCAGTTTCGCCGATGCACAGAACCGGAGTCAGACCCTGCTCTTTCAGCACAGCGAATTTTTTCGCGATCAGTTCGTCAGACTCTTTGTGGTAAGTACGACGTTCAGAGTGACCGATGATGATGTACTGTGCGCCGATGTCTTTCAGCATAGCAGCAGAGGTTTCACCGGTGAATGCGCCGGACAGGTTCAGATCCACGTTCTGCGCACCCAGCATGATGTGGCTGCCTTCAGCTTCACGCTTCGCCATATCGATGTACATTTCCGGTGGTGCGATTGCAACCGCACAGCCAGCAACACCTGCCAGCTCTTTACGCAGGTTAGAAACCAGCTCGTGAACCATGTGGCGGCTGCCGTTCAGTTTCCAGTTACCCATCACTAAAGGATGTCGCATTTTAATTCTCCACGCTTATAAGCGAATAAAGGAAGATGGCCGCCCCGCAGGGCAGCAGGTCTGTGAAACAGTATAGAGATTCATCGGCGCAAAGGCTTTGCTTTTTGTCATTTATTCAACCCTTCCAGCGTTTCAGATAGCGCCAGCTTAATCGGTTCAACAGCGAAGGTCAGCCCCTTTTCGCCGTTGTCCGCTACAACATAGCGCAACGCGCCTTCTGTCTCAGTGTAGTAACGTTTGTTTTTCCCCGCCGTAAGGAGTGACTGCAGCTTTTTCTGACTTTGTGTTTTGGTCATCAGCGGGGTGAGTGTGCGGATCATTGCTGCCATGTATTCCTGGGCTTTCGCTTTAGCGGCTTTTTGCTCTGGCCCCTGGATTGGCAGCCAGGTAATTTGAATGCTTTTGATTTTTAAGGTGCCGCGCTCAAGCGCCGTGGAAGCATACAAGTTCTCGTTAATTTTACTGGCGGCGCGAGTCAGGTTGGCTTTGTCGGGGCTGCTGTCGATGGCACGAAATTCGTTCAGTGGCAGATTGGGGTTCTGGCTGTTAAAGTCTTCTCGAAACTGGCTGATGGAGAGATCGAAAGTGGGGGCGCCAGCCAGCAGGTAGGGCGCTGTCGTTGCCGTGCCAGGCGATTGTGCGTGCACCGTTGCACTAACGGATAACACGGTAGATAAGAGAAAAAACACTGAACACCCTGACTTCATCGGCAGTACCTTTTGTTATGACTGGGTTCGATTAAAACGATATCTGTCGCCCTTGTCAAAAGGGTAGAATCCTGGAAAAGACAACCATCAAGGAACTTACATGACCATACAGCAATGGTTATTCTCATTTAAAGGGCGTATTGGACGCCGCGATTTCTGGATTTGGATTGGCCTCTGGATCGTTGGCATGTTGGTGCTTTTCTCACTGGCGGCTAAAAAATTACTCGATATCCAGACCGCCGCGTTTTGCCTTGTGTGCCTGTTATGGCCGACAGCGGCAGTGACGGTGAAACGACTGCACGATCGTGGGCGTTCTGGCGCATGGGCATTTCTGATGATTGTAGCGTGGATGCTTCTGGCGGGTAACTGGGCGATTTTACCGGGCGTGTGGCAATGGGCGGTGGGGCGGTTTATTCCGACGTTGATTCTGGTGATGATGCTTATCGATCTTGGCGCATTTGTCGGCACCCAGGGCGCAAATAAATTTGGTAAAGATACCCTGGACGTAAAGTATAAGTCTGAGAATAAATCAAGCCATTAATCCGCAATATATCTCTTATTGCTATTTTTATCCGGGATCGTTATTTCCATATTGCAAATGACGATACCCGGAAAATCTCCCTCATTTCCTTACCTTAATCAATATCAAAAAAAATGGTAATCCATAAGATCATTACTTGTTTGTTCTTCCCTTAACGGCGCATTATTCTTAAGTGGCAATCGACAGAGAGGCGAATATACAGAGGTGCCCTATGAAAGATGTCGTAGATAAATGCAGTACTAAAGGATGTGCGATTGATATCGGTACGGTGATTGATAACGACAACTGTACAAGCAAACTTTCGCGCTTTTTTGCTACCCGCGAAGAAGCAGAGTCCTTTATGACCAAACTGAAAGAGCTTGCAGCCACTGCATCCTCTGCGGATGAAGGCGCCAGCGTGGCCTATAAGATTAAAGATCTGGAGGGGCAAGTCGAGCTTGATGCAGCTTTCACCTTCTCATGCCAGGCCGAGATGATTATTTTTGAGTTATCACTGCGTTCACTTGGTTAATGGAGTTAAACATGGCTTATAAACACATTGGCGTGGCAATTTCCGGGAATGAAGAAGATGCCCTACTGGTGAACAAAGCCCTGGATCTCGCCAGACATAATGACGCTCATCTGACGTTAATTCATATTGATGATGGCTTAAGTGAGTTGTATCCGGGTATCTACTTCCCCGCAACAGAAGATATTCTTCAACTATTGAAAGATAAGTCAGATAACAAACTGTATAAGCTGACGAAAAATATTCAGTGGCCGAAAACGAAACTGCGCATTGAGCGCGGAGAAATGCCGGAAACACTGCTGGAAATTATGCAAAAAGAGCAGTGTGACCTCCTTGTTTGTGGTCACCACCACTCGTTTATCAACCGTTTGATGCCGGCATATCGCGGGATGATCAATAAGTTGAGTGCGGATCTCTTGATCGTGCCATTTATCGACAAGTAACCGCTTACCAGTAATGCTCCGCTGTCATGTGACCCGGTCGGCGACGTAAATGTTTCGTCATCTGCCGGGTCTCTTTCAGCAGTTGTTGCGTATCGCGCACCATCTGTGGATTACCACACAGCATCACATGGCTGGTTTCTTTATTCATTGGCAGTCCAACCGCGTTTTCCAGTTCACCGCTTTCAATTAACGCCGGTATTCGCCCGGTGAGTGAGCCCGCTGCCGTTTCCCGACTGACAACCGTCTGAATGCGCAGTTTTCCTTCGTAGCGTTTTTCCAGTTCCTGCATCAGTGGCAAATAGCTTAAGTCGGAGGCATAACGCGCGGCGTGAACCAGTACCAAATTTTTGAAGCGATCTAAATCTTTGCCTAATTGCAGAATCGACAAATAAGGGCCAATCGCTGTACCGGTTGCCAGCATCCATAGCGTTTCGCAATCTGGTACTTCATCCAGAACAAAAAAGCCAGCCGCTTCGCTAACCACCTGCACTTCGTCACCCGGTTTTAGCGCCGCCAGTCGCGGGCTTAATTTGCCATCAGGGACGGTGACCAGATAAAACTCCAGGTCGGGATTGTCGGGAGAATTAACGTAAGAGTAGGCGCGCTGGACGCGTTCGCCGTCAATTTCAAGGCCAAGTTTGGTGAATTGTCCGGCGGTAAATGGAAGTACCGGAGCGTGAACGGTGAGACTAAACAGGGCGTCGGTCCAGTTCTGCACTTTAGTGACTTTGCCTGTTACCCAATCAGCCATGTTTCTCTCCTGTTTTGATTGACTTGCCTTATCTTCGTTCTCCGGACAAAAAAATTCCAGTCCCGAAGGACTGGAAGGCTCAATCGATCAAATGACTCAGAGAATATGCACCTGCATTTCCGGGTCTTTGCGATCCAGATAGTGAATCGACTGAATGCGGCGAATGGTGCGTGACTTACCACGAATCAGCAGCGTTTCGGTTGTCGCGATATTGCCTTTGCGGCTAATCCCTTCCAGCAGATCGCCTTTGGTGATACCGGTGGCAGAGAAGATGACGTTATCGCTACGCGCCATATCGCCCAGACGCAGTACTTTACCGGCTTCAATGCCCATTGCTTTGCAGCGCGCCAGCTCCTGCTCGCCAATGCGACGATTCTCTTCGTTGTCGCCTTTGACGTCATGACGTGCCAGCAGACGGCCATTCATGTCGCCATCTAATGCGCGGATCACCGCCGCAGACACCACACCTTCTGGCGCGCCGCCAATGCCGTACAGCACGTCAACTTCGCTGTCTGGCATACAGGTGAGAATCGAGGCTGCGACATCGCCATCAGGAATGGCAAATACGCGCACGCCGAGTTGCTGCATTTCTGCGATAACCGCGTCGTGGCGCGGTTTCGCCAGAATAGTGACCGTCAGTTCGCTTAACGGTTTACCGAGTGCCGCCGCAACATTGCGCAGGTTATCCGCCAGCGGCAGATTCAGGTCGATGACGCCTTTGGCACCAGGTCCGACGATCAACTTCTCCATATACATATCCGGCGCATTGAGGAAGCAGCCCTTATCGCCCACAGCCAGCACCGCCAGCGCGTTAGCCTGACCCATCGCCGTCATGCGCGTGCCTTCAATCGGGTCAACAGCAATATCTACCGCATCGCCGCGACCAGTACCGACTTTTTCACCAATATAGAGCATCGGTGCTTCGTCGATTTCGCCTTCACCAATGACGATGGTGCCGTCAATGTTGACCTGGTTGAGCATAATACGCATGGCGTTTACCGCCGCGCCGTCAGCGGTGTTTTTATCGCCGCGTCCTAACCATTTGTAGCCAGCCAGCGCCGCAGATTCGGTGACGCGGGAAAATTCGATGGCAAGTTCTCGTCTCATAGCAAACTCTAAGCAGTAAGGAATGGCGCGAAGTGTAGCACAGGGGAAGGGAGGGATTATTGATGTGTGCGGGGTTGCCCCCGCACGGTTTCAGAGTCTGCGTGATGCCGGATGCGGCGTGAACGCCTTATCCCGCCTACACAAAATGGCATCGGCTCGTAGGCCTGATAAGACGCGTAAGCGTCGCATCAGGCGATCAGCATCAGGCAATCGTTCAGATGCCTGGCATCACTCCTCGTGTTCTTCCCACGCCATCGCGCGTTTGACTGCTTTTTTCCAGCCTGCGTAACGGTAATTACGCTCGGTGGTTTCGATGCCAGGGCGGAACTCGCGTTCAATCACCGCTTTCTCTTGCAGCTCGTCAAGGTTCTGCCAGAAGCCAACCGCCAGACCAGCAAGATAGGCCGCACCCAATGCGGTCACTTCGCGCACTTCCGGACGCTCAACGCGCGTGCCGAGGATGTCAGACTGGAACTGCATCAGGAAATTGTTCGCCACCGCGCCGCCGTCTACACGCAGCGCATGTAGACGAATGCCGGAGTCGGCCTGCATCGCTTCCAGCACGTCGCGCGTCTGATAAGCGATAGATTCCAGCGTCGCGCGGATGATGTGGTTAGCGTTCACGCCACGAGTCAGACCGAAAATCGCTCCGCGCGCATACGGGTCCCAGTACGGCGCGCCCAGGCCGGTAAAGGCCGGAACGACATATACGCCGTTGGTATTTTGCACTTTGGTGGCAAAGTATTCGGAATCGTCGGCGTCGCTAATCAGTTTCATTTCATCGCGCAGCCACTGAATGGACGCGCCCGCCATAAATACCGCGCCTTCCAGCGCATAATTCACTTCGCCAGTCGGGCCACAGGCGATGGTGGTCAGCAGGCCATTTTCTGATGTCACCGCTTTCTCACCGGTATTCATCAGCATAAAGCAGCCTGTACCATAGGTATTCTTCGCCATCCCTTCTTTAACGCACAACTGACCGAATAGCGCCGCCTGCTGATCACCCGCGATCCCGGCGATCGGAATACGCGTGCCGCCTTTACCGCCGATGTTGGTCTGACCGTACACTTCCGAAGAGCGACGCACTTCAGGCAGCATCTCGCGCGGGATATCCAGTGCGTCGAGCATTTTGTCGTCCCAGTCCAGAGTATGGATGTTGAACAACATGGTGCGAGACGCGTTGGTGTAATCGGTCACGTGAACGCGACCTTGAGTCATTTTCCAGATTAGCCAGGTATCAACCGTACCAAACAGCAGTTCACCACGACGCGCACGCTCGCGGGAGCCTTCCACATGGTCGAGGATCCACTTCACTTTGGTGCCAGAGAAGTACGGGTCAATGACCAGACCGGTGTTATTACGAATGTACTCTTCCATGCCATCGCGCTTGAGATGCTCGCAGATCTCAGCGGTACGACGGCACTGCCAGACAATGGCGTTATAGATAGGCTTGCCGGTTTCTTTTTCCCAGACGATAGTGGTTTCTCGCTGGTTAGTAATCCCAATAGCTGCAATTTGATCGGAACTGATATCGGCTTTCGCCAGCACTTCTACCAGCGTAGAGCTTTGGGTGGCCCAGATTTCCATTGGGTCGTGTTCTACCCAGCCTGGTTTTGGGTAGATTTGCTCAAATTCGCGCTGTGACACGCTAATGATGTTGGCATCGTGATCCATCACGACTGCGCGGGAGCTGGTGGTGCCCTGGTCGAGCGCAACGATATATTTTTTTTCAGTCATGTTTAATTGTCCCGTAGTCACATTACAGTGAAGCTTTTTGTTCTGAAGGAGTTGTGATCTCCTTTTCTTCCACAACACAGATATCGCAAGGCAAATGGCGGCCAATCAGTTTGCGGTAGGCAAATGCACCTACAATCGCGCCAACGATAGGGCCAAAAAGCGGCACAAGGAAGTAAGGAATGTCTCTGCCGCCGGTAAAGGCGACCTTGCCCCAGCCCGCCAGCCAGGCAAAGACTTTCGGACCGAAGTCACGCGCTGGGTTCATGGCAAAGCCCGTCAATGGACCCATAGATGCGCCAATGACCGCAATCAGTAGACCAATCAACAACGGTGCCAATGGCCCACGCGGTACACCGTTACCATCGTCCGTGAGCGCCAGGATCAGCCCCATCAGAATAGCGGTAATCACCATTTCAACTGCGAAAGCCTGCACAAAATTGATATGAGGGTTAGGGTAAGTAGAGAATGTGCCCGCCAGATCAACACTTTCGACGCTGCCGCGAACAATGTGATGGGTCTGTTCGAAGTCGAGGAATAAATTGTAGTAAAGCCCGTAAACTAATGCCGCAGCGCAGAAAGCACCGGCAACTTGTGAAATGATAAAAGGAATAACTTTTCGCTTGTCGAAACAGGCAAACAGCCACAACGCAATAGTGACAGCGGGATTAAGATGCGCGCCGGAAACCCCTGCGGTCAGGTAGATGGCCATTGCCACCCCTAGTCCCCAAATGACACTGATTTCCCACTGACCAAAAGACGCACCAGCGACTTTAAGTGCTGCAACGCAACCCACACCGAAAAAAATCAACAACCCGGTCCCTAGGAATTCGGCAATGCACTGGCCTTTCAAGGTTGATGTTTGACTCATAATCGGATCCTGAAGAGTTAATGTTTGTTGTAAGCGTGAAAGTCACTGACGTTCACGATGCTTGTAGGCATCCTGTGAATTTATCGTTAACGAGCAAAAACGAGAAATATCGAAATCAAAATGTGTGTGCCGCGTCATAAAATGAGCGTTATCGCGCCATTTGTTTCACATCTTCTTACATGATGCACGTTTGTTAAATCATTCTTGCAACAAATTTTTTAACATTTTCGATTCACGTGGGTTATGTCACCAGGAGAAGGATGAAAAGTGTGGCAAACCGGAATCTGCAAGGCGTGCTGCTGGACAGAGATGGCGCGGCTTCATACAATCGGAGCTAACGAAAACGTGCACGTATTTATTAAGGCGTCACCGATAATCGGGACGAGGATATATATCCATCAACGCCTTGCAATTCAGGAGAGGTATGACAATGTCATTAGAAGTGTTTGAGAAACTGGAAGCAAAAGTACAGCAGGCGATTGATACCATCACTTTGTTGCAGATGGAAATCGAAGAGCTGAAAGAAAAGAACAACTCACTGTCGCAGGAAGTTCAAAATGCCCAGCATCAGCGCGAAGAGCTGGAGCGTGAGAACAACCATCTGAAAGAACAGCAGAACGGCTGGCAGGAACGTCTGCAGGCCCTGCTGGGTCGCATGGAAGAGGTCTGATTACGCTTCATCTTTCGCGTAATTGCTTTACTGTGTAGGCAACAGGTAACGCAGAAAAAAGGCACCTTGCGGTGCCTTTTTTATCATTCGATATCCAGCGGATCTTCAGAAAGAATAATCCCGGTATTGTCGGCATAGAGATGGTCGCCGGAGAAGAAGGTGACGCCGCCAAAGTTGACGCGGACATCGCTTTCACCAATGCCTTCGCCAACAGCACCGACCGGAATTGCCGCCATCGCCTGGATGCCGATATCCAGCTCTTCCAGGTCATCTACCTGACGCACCGCGCCGTAAATGACCAGGCCTTCCCATTCATTTTGTACTGCCAGACGCGCCAGTTCAGCATCGACCAGTGCGCGACGAACAGAACCACCGCCATCGACGACAAGAACACGACCACGACCATTCTGTTCGAGCAGATCATACAGCAACCCGTTGTCCTCGAAACATTTTACCGTGATGATTTGTCCGCCAAACGACGCCCGTCCACCAAAGTTGGAGAACAGCGGTTCCACGACGTTGACATCTTCTTGATAGATGTCACAAAGCTCGGAAGTATCGTATTTCATAGGCTTAACATTCAGTTGCTGCGAGAATTTTCAGTATATCGCGCTATGTGGGTTGTTGGCAAAATCATCAATTGTTAATTGATATTTGTCAGTTATGCTGCCCACTGGCTTAGGAATATCCCTAAAACAAACAGCAAGTTAGTCAGTAATGCGCCCTTGACAGTGCGTTCCAGCATTGGTCGCATCGCTACCGGATCCATTTCACGCATCACATAACGAGCCTGTTTCACCAGTAACGGCGTTGCCAGCAGGAACAACCAGCCCCACAGGCTGTGCAGCGAAAAGAGATTAAACAGCGCCAGGCACACCAGTGAGCCGATCAGCAGGCAGGCATGGTAACGACGCGCGTTTACTGCACCTAAGCGCACCACCAGTGTATTTTTGCCATTCTCGCGGTCGCTATTGATATCACGCAGGTTATTAATATTCAGAACCGCTGTTGCCAGCAGGCCACAGGCGGTCGCCGGAAGGATCAATGCCGGAATCAACGTATGCGCCTGCAAATACCAGCTCCCCATCACGCTCAACCAGCCAAAGAAAACCAGTACGGAAATATCACCCAGACCGATATAACCATAAGGGCGATTGCCCACGGTGTAGGTGATTGCGGCGATGATCGACAACCCGCCCAGAATCAGGAAGCCGACAAAATCGGCCAGCGTATGGCACGCCACTGCAACCAGCGCCAGTCCGGAGAGACAGATGAGCACGACGGTAATGATGAGCGCCCGTTTCATCTCTTGCTGGGTAATAACCCCTTTTTGCATACCACGTAGTGGTCCGATACGGTCAGGTTTGTCGCTGCCTTTGACGGCATCGCCGTAATCATTGGCGAGGTTAGAAAGGATCTGTAATAGCCCGGCGGTAATCAGTGCCAGCAGGGCGACCAGCGGATCGAAGTGACCTTGCCACCATGCCAGCGCCGTCCCGACGATAATTGCAGCAAAGGCGAGGGGGAGGGTTTTAGGTCGTAAACTTTCCAGCCACGCCTGAGTTCGGCTAATTTGTTGTTCAGTCATAATACGCGCCAATAAAAATGGGGCCTTTCAGCCCCATCAAACAATGATGAAAATGATTGAACGCGATTATAGGATAAAACGGCTCAGATCTTCATCTGCCACCAACGCATCCAGATGTTTGCTCACATAATCTGCGTCAATGGTGATAGTTTGACCGCTTAAATCGCTGGCGTCGTAGGAAATCTCTTCCATTAAACGCTCCAGAACGGTATGTAAACGGCGTGCACCGATGTTTTCGGTAGATTCGTTCACCTGCCATGCCGCTTCCGCGATACGCTTAATACCGGAATCCGTAAATTCGATATTCACGCCCTCAGTCGCCATCAGTGCTTTGTACTGCACGGTGATAGAGGCATTCGGTTCGGTCAGAATGCGCTCGAAGTCGCTGGTGGTCAGCGCCTGGAGTTCGACGCGGATCGGCAGACGACCTTGCAGTTCCGGGATCAGGTCAGACGGTTTCGCTACCTGGAATGCGCCAGAAGCGATAAACAGAATGTGGTCAGTTTTGACCATCCCGTGTTTGGTAGAAACGGTGCAACCTTCTACCAGTGGCAGCAGGTCACGCTGAACACCTTCACGAGAAACATCCGGACCGGAAGACTCGCCGCGCTTACAGATTTTGTCGATTTCGTCGATAAACACGATCCCGTGCTGTTCAACGGCGTCGATAGCGTCTTGCTTCAGTTCTTCCGGATTCACCAGTTTCGCCGCTTCTTCTTCAATCAGCAGCTTCATGGCGTCTTTGATTTTCAGCTTACGCGCTTTTTGTTTCTGACCGCCCAGGTTCTGGAACATGGATTGCAGCTGGCTGGTCATCTCTTCCATTCCCGGAGGCGCCATAATTTCAACGCCCATCGGTGCTGCGGCAAGATCGATCTCGATTTCTTTGTCATCGAGCTGGCCTTCACGCAGTTTTTTGCGGAATGCCTGACGGGCAGCGGACGGCTCCTGCTGCTGTTCGGTCTGTCCCCAGTTGTTTTTGGCCGGTGGGATCAGCACGTCGAGAATACGTTCTTCTGCCAGTTCTTCAGCGCGATAACGGTTTTTCTCGATAGCTTGTACGCGCACCATTTTCACGGCGGCATCGGTCAGGTCGCGGATAATAGAATCGACTTCTTTACCCACATAACCGACTTCGGTGAATTTGGTCGCTTCAACTTTGATGAACGGCGCGTTAGCCAGTTTTGCCAGACGACGGGCGATTTCAGTTTTACCGACACCGGTCGGGCCGATCATCAGGATATTTTTCGGGGTCACTTCATGGCGCAGCTCTTCGTTGAGCTGCATGCGACGCCAGCGGTTACGCAGAGCAATCGCCACGGAACGCTTGGCGTTGTCCTGGCCGATGATGTGCTTATCCAGTTCGCTGACGATTTCGCGTGGGGTCATTTCAGACATGGGAGATCCTTACGCTTTGTAGCTTAATTCTTCGATGGTGTGGAAATGGTTGGTATAGATGCAAATGTCGCCTGCAATATCCAACGCCTTTTCAGCAATTTCACGGGCGCTAAGTTCAGTGTTTTCTAACAGCGCGCGCGCCGCAGCCTGGGCGTAAGGGCCGCCGGAGCCGATAGCAATAAGATCGTTTTCTGGCTGCACCACGTCACCGTTACCGGTGATGATAAGCGATGCAGTTTCATCCGCGACTGCCAGCAGTGCTTCAAGTTTGCGCAACATGCGATCGGTACGCCAGTCTTTTGCCAGTTCAACGGCCGCTTTAACCAGATGGCCCTGATGCATTTCCAGCTTACGTTCAAACAGTTCGAACAGCGTAAAAGCATCCGCAGTACCGCCCGCAAAGCCCGCAATGACTTTGTCGTTGTACAGACGGCGGACCTTTTTCACGTTGCCTTTCATTACGGTATTGCCCAACGTGGCCTGACCATCACCAGCGATGACCACATGGCCGTTACGGCGTACGCTTACTATAGTTGTCACGAGCTGACCCCTTGGTTACGAATACAGAGTACAAACCCCGTACAAAAGTACGGGGCATAATGCAATTATAGATGGGGGGGATTTTGAGGGTTTCAACCCCCGGCAGCGAGCCGAATGCAGTTTGTATGACCCGCCATCTTCAACCGATTGAGGGTGCTGTCTGCGTTCTCTTTGCCTTTCACCGGGCCAATGACCACACGATTCCAGCCATTGTTGGTGGTAATTTTCGAGTCAAAGCCTTCGAACGCCAGCTGAGCACGTACTGTCTCTGCCTGTTCTGCCCCTCTGAACGAACCGCACTGTACCATCCAGCGGCGTTCATCTTTTTTCTCCGCCGTCGGTTTTGGCGCGTCAGCTGCACGAGCAACTGGCGCAGCTTGCTGCGGCTTCGACTGCGCGGTAGTGTGCGCAGGGGTTTGCAGCAGATCCTGGTACGGCTGCTGAGTAGAAGCCGGTTTTGACTGGCGCGGCTGCGACTGAACCGGCGCGGCTTGCGACGTACGCGTCTGTTGCTGCCAGCTTTGTTCGGTTGTACGTGACTGCTGAGCCAGGCGTTGCTGTTCCGCTAACTGCTGCGCCTGACGCTGGCGTTGTAGCGTTTGCTGGCGCTGTTCTGGCGTTTGCTCATTCCACGGAACTTCAACTAACTGCGTTGGCTGCTGGCGCATATCGGCCTGCATTTGTTCAAGAAGCTGGCGCTGTTCTGGTGTCAGTTGCTCCGGCGTTTTTACTTCACCACCGGCAGAAGGTTCTGTTGGCGCACGCACACCCGGCTGGCGACTTTCCAGCTCTTTAATGTAGCGCCAGCGTTCTTCCGGTTTCGGAGGTAGTCCGTTTCCGGTCACTTTCTGGCTTTGCAGCGTCTCGGACTCTTCTTTCTTGTGATGCGTAATGAAGTACAGACCACCGATAAAGGTCACAAGAACGGCGGCAGCAATAGCGACCATTGCGGGAGAAACCGCAGGCAGATTTCGTTGCTTTTTCCGTGAGGTACTCTTTTTTCGCCGCGAAGGTGCCGGTTGGCTGCGGCGTACATAATCTCGTTGTGCCACTATCGTTTCGCTGTATTTATTCGTTCGTCAGCCCGCCATGTTACTTAAGCGGCGGGCCTTTGACCAGTCACGGAAGCCTTAAAGGTTTACTTTAAGTCAATGTGCGTGTCGATCCCCGGATAATAAGCTCGCAGTCCATTAAACGTGAGCCACTGCCGACCGTTTGCCCCTGCATTTGGTCAAGCAATAACAACATTGCCTCGCGACCAATTTCATAGCGCGGCTGTGCGATGGTTGTCAGTGGCGGATCACAAAATTGCGTCAGGTCGATGTTATCAAAACCGATTATGGAAAGGTCATCAGGAACTTTCAGCCCCTGACGTTTTGCCTGCGAAAGTGCGCCAAGTGCCATCACATCGCTATGACAGAAAACAGCAGTTGGCGGTTGCGGAAGGTCGAGCAACTGCTGCATGGCTTTGCTTCCGGCGTCGAAGGTGAAGTCGCCACGGGCGATGTATTGTGGATCAACCATAATTCCGCAGCGACGCAGAGCCTGAACGTAGCCTTGCAGGCGATAGTGACACAGCGGCATTTCTTCCGGCCCAGCAATACAGCCGATCAATTTATGCCCCTGTTCATACAGGTAATTTACCGCATCAAATGCAGCGGTCAGGTTGTCGATATGAACTGTAGGCAGTTCCAGCTCCGGTGCAAATTCGTTCGCCATCACCATCGGCGGCAGATTACGCTGTTCCTCAATGCTGGCATCAAACGGCAGCCTTGAACCGAGCAGCAACATGCCATCAATTTGCTTAGTGATTATCAAATCGATAAAGGTTTTTTCCTGCTGGTTTTGATGTGCACAGTCGCCAATCAGTACCAGATACCCATGACTTGCTGCCGTAATTTCGATTCCGCGAATAATTTCGCTAAAGAAGGGATCACAGATATTCGGGACAATCACCAGAATGGTGCGGGACTCATTACGCTTGACGTTACGCCCCATCGGCTGCGGTAAATAACCCACATCCCGGGCGGCTTTTTCAACCCGGTTACGAGTCGCCAGGGAGACCTTATCTGGATTCATTAACGCTCGGGAGACGGTTGCCGTAGAGACTTTTGCTTTCAGGGCGACGTCTTTCATGGTTGCGGCAGTTTCCTGCTTCTTCGCTTTCACTCTCACTCCTCGCCTGGCACGTCAGGCGTACTACATCCGTGTTTACTTCACATCGGCAACATTTTTAGCAGATAGCGCGTGAAAACGGTTACAGAATTTTCATGAAAAGTGTGATGAATATTTAATTTTTCGATCCGCCTCGCATCGTTAGCGGTTTAACCCTCAATAGGATCGACATCCAGCACCCATTTCACTTTCCGTGAATCCGGTATTGTATTAATAAGCGCCAGCGTACCGTTAATGATGTGCTGTAAGCGCACGCGGGAAGGATGTTGCAGCAGGATCTGCCAGCGCCAGCGACCGCCACGTTTGGGTGCCAGTGCTGGAACCGGGCCGAGAACCCACAGTTTCTCATCCGCCAGCGGACTGGAGAGGATGAGATTTCGCAACTGTTGCAGGAACAGCGGCGCGTGCTGATTGTTATGATCTTCGGCGCGCACAATCACGTGGCTGGTCCACGGTGGTAGCTGCATCATACGCCGCTCGGCCAGCGCCTGTTCTGCAAAGGCGTCATAGCCTTTATAGAGCAATGTTTGCAAGAGAGGATGTTCCGGATGATGCGTTTGCAGCACCACTTCGCCCTGTTTACCGGCACGCCCCGCACGACCAGCGACCTGGGTGTAAAGCTGGGCGAAACGTTCTGCGGATCGAAAATCGGCAGAAAACAGCGCACCGTCCACGTCCAGTAATGCCACAAGTGTGACATCCGGAAAGTGGTGACCTTTCGCCAGCATTTGCGTGCCAATCAAAATCCGCGCGCCGCCGCGATGTACTTCCGCCAGTTGTTGTTCCAGCGCACCTTTGCGGCTGGTAGTGTCACGATCAATACGTGAAATGGGTACACCAGGGAACATCGGGGCAAGCGTCTGCTCAAGCTGCTCGGTGCCCAGGCCCACCGGCACAAGATGCGTGGAGCCGCAGGAAGGGCACTGGCGCGGCACTGGGCGCTGGCTGTCGCAGTGATGACAGCGCAGATGCTGCTGCGCCTGATGCAATGTGTAGTAGTGATCGCAGCGCGGGCATTCGGCTATCCAGCCACAGTCATGGCACAGCAGCGCAGGCGCAAAACCCCGGCGATTAAGAAAGAGGATAACCTGGTTGTCGGCCTGTAAATGCTGGCGCATACGGCTGATCAACGCCGGAGCCAGCCCCGCTTGCACCTTCTGACCTTTTAAATCCAGCACGTGTTGAATTGCCGGACGCGCATTACCCGCCCGACGGGTCAGGCGCAGCAGGCGGTATTTTTTCTGCTGGACGTTGCATAACGTTTCCAGCGCGGGCGTTGCGGAGCCAAGAATAATCGGGATTTGCTCGCTATGCGCGCGATACACCGCCAGGTCGCGGGCATGGTAGCGCCAGCCTTCCTGCTGTTTGTAGGAACTGTCGTGCTCTTCATCAATGACAATCACGCCGAGATTTTTAAACGGTGTAAACAGCGCGGAGCGGGTGCCAATCACAATCGCCGCCTCGCCATTTTTCGCTTTTAGCCACGCCGAAAGGCGTTCGCTGTCGTTCAGGCCAGAATGCAGAACTTCCACGGGGGCATTAAAGCGTTCACGAAAACGGGCGATAGTTTGCGGTGTCAGGCCGATTTCCGGCACCATTACCAGCGCCTGTTTGCCCTGGGCGAGCACGTTTTCCAGCACGCTTAGATAAACTTCCGTTTTACCGGAGCCGGTGACGCCCGCCAGCAGCCAGGCGGAAAAGGTATCTGCCGCGCTATGGATGGCGCCAACGGCGGTGGCTTGTTCAGTATTCAGTCGCAACCGCTCGCCAGAAACGGCGTAGTTCGTTCGCCAGTCACTAAACTCTGGTGTTTCACTTGCTAAATCACACAGACCTTTTTTGCGCAGTGCCTGTAGCGCGGCATCATTAAATTCGAGAGTGGCAACCTGGTCGCGCCAGATTTTCCCTTGTCGCAATGCCGCCAGTGCCTGTTGTTGCTTTGGCGAACGTTTCAGGCTGTTGATATCTACCGCCTGACCGTGCTCGGTGGCAAACCAGTACCACATGGGCGCGTTCGCTGCAGGTCGCCCCTGGCGCAGTAAAATCGGCAAGGCATGAAACAACACATCGCCAATTGGATGATGATAATAATCCGCCGCCCATAGCAGTAATCGCCAGACGGAGTGAGTAAATACCGGCTCAACGTCCAGCACTTCAACTACCGCTTTTAGCTCGTTGAGCGGCAGCTCGCTGGCATCGCTAACGGACACCACAATCCCGATGCGCTCCTGCTGTTTACCAAACGGCACGCGCACGCGACACCCGGCTTTAACCGTCATGCCTTCAGGCAGCAGATAGTCAAAGGTTCGGGGAAGCGGAACGGGCAAGGCAACGTGAGCAACGGGCATAGCATCATCCTGACTTGAAATTCGGTGGAACAGTATACACATTGCCGTAGAGGAGTGCGGATCAGTTTGCATACGCTGGTTAATTTCTGTATGATTCGGCGCCTTTGATACGAAATGATCGTATTGAAACTATACTTTAAACATCGCGTGGTGTCTGGCGTTAGGGCTGGAAGAGCGACGCGGCCTTAAACCGAGGTTTTCCCATGAAAAAAGATATTCACCCGAAATACGAAGAAATTACTGCTAGCTGCTCTTGCGGTAACGTAATGAAAATCCGCTCCACCGTTGGTCATGACCTGAACCTCGACGTGTGCAGCAAGTGCCACCCGTTCTTCACTGGCAAACAGCGTGATGTTGCTACCGGTGGCCGTGTTGACCGCTTCAACAAGCGTTTCAGCATCCCGGGCAGCAAATAAGACCGGATTTCCGAAAAAAGCGCCGCACGGCGCTTTTTTTGTGCCTGAAAACCTACATTATCAACATAACTCATTGAGTTTGTGTCTTTTTATCTTTCTTCTCATAGCGAAAATCCATTTTATCAATACCGTATTTTTTCATGCGCAAATACAGCTTTTTCCTGGGTATCTGAAAGTAATCGGCAACGTCGTTGATACGACCCTGATGGAAGTTGAGAGCATCAATAATTATTTGTCTTTCATAAGATTCTACGAGTTCATCCAGCGGGGCTGGATCCGTCTCCATCATCTGCAAACTGACCGAATCGTCCAGCATTAAAACGCCGACTGCCACCAGTTCTGCCGCATTCACCAATTCAATAATATTACCAGGCCAGGTACGCGCCATCAGTCGCTTATAAAAAGCTTTTCCCAGCAGTGGCTGCTGGCGATTTAATCGTTTACAGGTGAGGGTCAGATAATGGTGAAAAATAGGTTCAATATCCCCCGGACGCTGGCAGAGTGGTGGGCATTCAATGTGGGTGAGTGAAAAAAGAAAATACAATGCAGGAATAATTTTTTGTGCGGCAGCCAGTTCAGCCAGAGGGCTTTGATTAACAACAATCAGACGAAATGACCGATCCTGGGGTCTTTCCTGGTACTGGATCAAGGCGCGCTGATTTTCTGGCGTTAAATGCTCAAGTTCTTTTAATAACAGCGTGCCACCTTCTGCTTCTTTCACCCATTCTTCCAACGGCTGCTGGCTATTGGCGCTGAGTGTGCGTTCAATTAAAGGTCTTTCCTTGCGAGAACTAAATTGATGAAGATAGTGGGCGGCTAATGTTCTTCCTGTGCCAGGTTCGCCGTAAAAGCAGACGGGAAGATCGGTTTCTGCCAGCGTTTCAAGCTGTTGACGTGTCTGGCGAATCCAACCACTGTTACCGATTAAGTGCCGATTAAACTGAGCGTGTCGCCATTTTTTTTGTTCCAGATAAGCTTCACGTTCAGCCAGTGCTTTTTCGATAAGTGAGAGAAATTGTTCTGGATTGATCGGCTTTTGCAGGAAATCCCACGCTCCCTTTTTTACTGCTTCAACGGCCATGGGGACATCGCCATGCCCGGTGATCATCAGAATGGGAAGATGAGGGTCGATAAGCATTATTTTTTCCAGCAGCGTGATGCCTGAAATATCCGGCATACAAACGTCACACACCACGATGCCTTCCCACGTATTTTGCAGTAATTGTAGAGCCTCAGAAGGGTTGCTACAGGTACATACGACATAACCCTCTTGCTGTAAGAGAGTGCTGTAGGCTAGCAGAACATCATTGTCGTCATCAATTAACAGAATTGTTGGGGTAGTGTCTGTCATGCTTAAAGTTTCCTGAAACGTAGAATAACCAGCGCATGGCGGTCGAGAGTTGACGCGATATATAACTCTCCCTGGCACTGGCGCATAATAGAATGGCTAATCGAAAGGCCAATACCCAAACCTACAGCTTTGTCCGTGGTAAAAGGCGTTAATAGTCGATCAGCCAGATGCACTGGCCAGCCTTTTCCATTATCAGCAATATATAGCGTTACAGTGGAGGCTTCTTCTTCAAAGCTGATGGTTATTGTGGGTGATTGCTCCAGACTGGCTTCCAGGGCATTCGTAAACAAATTAACTAAAACTTGTTGAATCAAGACATCATCACCATAAACGGCAGGGAAATTATCAGGGTAGTGAAGAGAGGCCTTCTGTGATCGATGTTTCAACGCCAGAAGTTCCCAGGACGAATAAATTACCTGCTGTAAATTGATTGCACCGCCAGCCAGTTCACTATCTCGACGGCGGGCGAAGTTGCGCAATCTTTTAACGATGTTATCCATGCGCTCGACTAACGATCGCATAGTAACAATATAATTTTTCACCAAACCAACGTCTTGTTGTTCCAGCGCGCGGTTGGCGCTGAAAAGATACATAGATAAGGCATTAAGTGGTTGATTAATTTCATGTGCCAGTGTTGTCATTGTCTGCCCAACCACGGCCAGTTTTGCAGTTTGGATCAATTCACTTTGCGTTGTACGAAGGTTTTTTTCTGTCGCGATACGCTCGCATATTTCCTGTCCCAGTTGACGTTGCTGTTGATTAATTTTCTCAATGGTCTGGCGGAGCAGGTTGGCAATTCTCCCAAGTTCATCGTTACCGGAGACAGGGATATCAGCATCGAGTTCACCATTGCTTAACTTGACAACGGCATCATTCAGTAACCGAAATCGGCGGATCATTCTGGGACGAATGTAGAGGTAATTTACCAGAATAACGAACAGTAAGGCGGTAACCATAGCTGCCAAAATCAATAGCCCGCTGATTTGCATTATTTTTTCCAATCGTAGATTGAATGTTTGTAATTGTTGATGGCTATTACCTAATTGCGTTTCTAATTGAGCACGTATTTGCGTAAATACACGCTCTTTATCCCCGATAGTACTCATGAGAGTTTGTTGAGCTTGTTGCCAGGCAGCCAGGGTTCCGGGTAGATAATTTTGCTGAGTACCCAGTTCCCACAAGGAATAAACTGTCTGGTGTAATGTGATGGTACTGGAATAAGAAGATAACGACCGCACATTTTCGTCAATGCTGTGTTTCAAAAAATTCAAATACTGAATATGTTGTTTCAACGCGTCTATATCTCTGCTATGCGTGTTAAGCATCTCCTTTAGCGTACTGACGATTTGGGTTTCTATATGTGAAAGTTCGAAAACGAGCTGCAATTCTTTTTGAATAGTTTGCTGAGCATTTTGCAAACTCTGTTTTTCGGGTAGATCTTTTCGTTGGCTGAGTTGATTTAGCAACGACGATTGTTGCCAACTTAAATCCTGGGTAAGTGAGTTGAGTTCATTATTAAAGTCATCATGCAGCCAGTTAACTCTTGAGGATATAACGTCGAGTTTTCCTTTTTCCTGATTGTTGTTGTTTAATGCGTTATCGAGCTTGTTAAGCAGTCTGTCACTACTGGCGACCTGTTGGTTAAGTGCACGTTGATGTACTGAATCAAGATGAGGATTAATGGCCTTAATTTTTTGTAGCCGTTGTTCAATTTGCTTCCTCACCTGAAGACGACTAGCGGTATTGGTTGTCTGTTGTAGCTCATTAAATTCGTTTACCAATGCGGTGAGGTTTTCTTCAAAAAGAAATGAAGCCTGAATCCTCGGGAAATAATCATCAAGCGCGTAGCGAACCTGAGAATTTTGTTCATACCAGGAATAGAGGCTGACTACGCTAACGAATAGCGTAAGAATGGCGCTAAAAACAAAGGCGAGCCGTAAGCTCGTCCCTATAGTATGTAGTTGTTTCACTTTAACGACTCAAGTTGTGTGTTCACCAATTGCTGCTGATGCAGGAAAAACTGCTGCCATGCCATGAGCTGAGCTTCACGAAAGCCTGATTGCAGTTCGAATTGCTGCAGGTACATGGCATTAACGGACTGCTCCGGGGTAACAGGAACTGCTGTTAATAATGCACGCACATCTGGCAATTTACGCTTAAGCCGATGTTCTGCGGCATATAACGATTTCCAGCTGTTTTGAAGTTCGGTAAGGCGAACAGTAATCGCATTATCAAATAACAATTGCACAAGCTTTTGGCGCTGCATAATCAACGGATAATCAAGGGAAGGAGAGGCAAATAATCGCAATTGTTGATCCGCGAGTGGAGTACCGGAGGGTAGCGGATATACCGGATACTTTCCTGAATCAGAATCGCTCAATGCCTGTTGTCCTTCCTGGCTCAACAAAAAATTAATAAAACGCCCCGCCTCCTGTGGGTGTTTACTGCCGTTTGCGATGGCAATAAACATTGGCGCTGCGCGAGAGTTGGGGAAATAACTGAAACGTAAAGTTGAATTATTAAGCAGTACGTTAGCGTAATTGTCGATGACTGGACCAGCGTCACCCAGCCCTGTACTGATCTTATTTGCTACGCCAAAGCTGCGAGATGAAATGGTAGCGAGATTACCGCCTATTTTCAGTAGCGTACCCCAACCATTACTCCATCCTTGTTGTTGCAGGAGATCTTCAATCATCAGATGTGTGGTATCTGAACGTGAAGGGCTGCTCATTAATAGTGTTCCTTGATAACGTGACCTGCTCAATTCCTTCCATGAAGTAGGCACTGGCTCATTTTTATCTTCCAGATGCGCCACATTGATCAGGATGCCATAGCCCGATACCGCAACCGCAACGGTGGTTGAACGAATAGATTCGGGGACTAACTTTCTGCTTGTTTCGATTTGATTATTAAAAGGCTGGAGCAGATTTTTACTTTGCAACCGCTGTAGCAACATGGGGGATGAACTCAGTACCAGATCAATATTTTCACCCAATGGATTTTCTAGCAGGCGCTCAATGGATGCACTGGTTCGGTTAAGCGTTCGGATTTTGGTTGCCAGTGGTTGTTTTTGCCATTGACTAATAATGTGTTCCGTCGCTTCCGAAGAAAGCGTTGTTGCAATCACCAGCTCTTGCGCTGAGGTGACATTGACGCATAAAACCCAACAGATTAATGCTCGTTGTATAATACGAATCATGTCAAAAATCCTATTAACGAGAGAAAAACTCTTACGCTGTAATTCATAGCATTATCCGTTAGCTAATATACATAATGACTGTAAGACGCTGGTGTCAGTATCGGAAATTTCATTAATTCAGATGTAACGAGCGTCACTATATCCGGAAGCGGTTATCAAAAAAAGATCAATATTGCACATCTGAACATGTGTATCTTGCGGAAATAGCGATTGTTACAGCTATTTCCGGTAATTAATTTCGATATTCGTGCTATCGGATTCAGGCCCTGACCGGATTCTATTGTTTCTTTGCACCAGCCTTCAGAAGCCGGAACAATGGCTTTAACTTGAGCGCAAATGTGCTTATCACGAAGGATAACATGAAAATCCTTAATCCCTGCTGGTTGTTGAACGGTGATGAAAATTTTCATGTTGCGTAGCATGATCCTCCAACAGGGTAAAATCGAGTCTCTTCAATGATCACGTATATGGATGCAAAATATGTGACTGACCTCAAAAACTGAAAAAATTAATAAAAGTCATTGTTTTTTTATTGGGGCTGTTGTAACCCGTTAATGCTGAAATAATGGCTTTGTTCTATTTTGAGATATAAAAATGGGAAAGAAATGGAACATGATATTTGTATTTTTGAGTCAGTTTTGACTCATATGCCCTGTATTGTAACTTAAACTCACTTGCTTCACTATCTTTAAAACCAATGAAGCAAGGGCTTTTGCAATACTCTTCAGAGAGTAGCAACTGGCATTGCTGTTTTAAATAACTCTATGAACTGGAAGGTGATATATGCTTTCTCTATTGAAACCTAAAGTGGCAACACATAAGGTTCCTGAAAGTGAAATAAAGAATACGTATAATCGTTATCGTATGCAGGCGCTATTTAGCGTATTTATCGGTTATCTTTCGTATTATATTGTCAGGAATAACTTTGTTCTTTCCACACCTTATTTAAAGCAAGATCTTAATCTGTCTGCGACTCAAATAGGTCTACTTAGCAGTTGTATGCTGATCGCCTACGGTATTAGTAAAGGGGTAATGAGTAGTCTGGCAGATAAAGCGAATCCTAAAGTCTATATGGCTGTGGGTTTGGTTCTTTGTGCTCTCGTTAACGTGGCGCTTGGATTTAGTTTTGCTTTCTGGATGTTTGCGGGACTTGTTGTTTTAAACGGTCTCTTTCAAGGGATGGGGGTTGGTCCTTCGTTTATTACAATAGCCAACTGGTTCCCTCGTAAAGAACGAGGCATCGTCGGTGCGGTCTGGAATATTTCACACAATGTCGGGGGCGGTATTGTTGCTCCGATTGTTGGTGGTGCATTTGCTGTGCTGGGGACTGAACACTGGAAAATAGCAACATATGTTGTTCCAGCGATTGTATCTGTTGTCATTGCTATAGTGGTACTGATGTCAGGTAAAGGTTCGCCCGTAAGTGAAGGTTTGCCGCCATTAAGCGAAATCGTCCTGGACGACGTCAGCATTAAAGCAAAAGATGATCGTGCGCCGGAAGATATGACGGCCTGGCAAATTTTTTGTACCTATGTGCTAAAAAATAAGAACGCATGGTTCGTCTCTTTCGTTGATGTTTTTGTCTATATGGTGCGTTTCGGAATTATCAGTTGGTTGCCTATTTACCTGCTAAGCGTGAAACATTTTACGAAGACTGAAATGAGCACGGCATTTTTAATCTTCGAATGGGCGGCGATTCCAACTACATTATTTGCTGGTTGGTTGAGTGATAAATTATTTCGTGGTCGCCGTATGCCACCCGCTATTATCAGTATGGTATTAATTTTCTTCTGCCTGCTGGGCTACTGGAAAAGTGACTCTCTGCTCTCTATTACCATTTTTGCTGCTTGCGTAGGCTGCCTTATCTATGTACCGCAGTTCTTGGCTTCTGTTCAGACAATGGAAATTGTCCCCAGTTTTGCCGTGGGTTCCGCAGTCGGTTTGCGTGGTTTTATGAGCTATATTCTTGGCGCAACGCTTGGAACAAGTCTGTTTGGTGTTATGGTCGATCAGGTTGGTTGGGATGGCGGTTTTTATCTTCTGCTTGCTGGTGTTATCTGCTGCATTATTTTCTGTACGTTAACGCACTTTGGCGCGATCGCCATGGAACGACAGCGTCAAAATGACGTTGCTGAGTTTTCGCAAGAGCTTCAGAGCAGCAAAAGTTAGATTTGGGGGGGCCAATTATGATGCGATTGGCCCATTACCATGAAAACAGCGGCCATTCTTTAGCAACGGTAGTGAGTTGTGGCGCATCGAAAACGGCCTGAGGTGAAACCACAGTTTCCTCAAGAGGAATATTTTTGCCGTAGCGTTCTTTGAGCTTTGCCTGAACCAGCGGGTTACTAAGATCGAACTCTTTTAGTTTTTGCTGCTCACCCACGCGTATTCCCAGCGCGTTCTGATAAACCTTCCACACCACTTCCGAACAGTACTGGCGATCGTCGCTCCACGAGAAGCTGAAATCGTATGGTTTGCCGAGATAACGTTTTGCCGTTTGCGCCAGTTTTTGTTGCTGTTCGGCGCTGAGTCCGCCTTCAACGCGGCGAACAACGTATTTGCCATTTTCACCGTGGGCGATCCACTGTTTGAGCGGGGTGTATTTCACCGGGCCGACCGCTTCAAAGACGTAGGGCTTTTTGTTACGCATCACCAACATACCGGTGTGGCTGTAATCGGAATGGGTTGCCAGTTGGATTGCTTTACTTTGCGATGAGCGAGAAATTTGAAAGATGATGTCGCCGGTTTGCGGTTGCCAGGCAAGGGCAGGCACAGAAACCAGCAGGCCGGGGAGCAGTAGCCTGTATTTCATAGTTAAACGTCCATGTATAAAAAGCGGTGGGTTAGAGCAGAACCGCTGACAACGTGCTCGTTGTTTATGCCGGATGCGGCGTGAACGCCTTATCCGGCCTACAAGTTCGTGCAAATTCAATAAATTGCAATATGACGTAGGCCTGATAAGCGTAGCGCATCAGGCGATTCCACTCTCCGCGCCGCTCTTTTCCGCTTTAGTATTCCCACGTCTCCGGGTTAATCCCCATCTCACGCATGATCTCTTTTGCCGCTTCCGGGATTTCGTCGCTGCGCTCTTTACGCAGATCGGCATCATCCGGCAGAGGTTGCCCGGTAAAGGCATGCAGAAACGCTTCGCACAGCAGCTCGCTGTTAGTAGCGTGACGCAGGTTGTTCACCTGACGACGCGTGCGTTCATCGGTGAGGATTTTTAACACCTTAAGAGGAATGGAAACCGTAATCTTTTTGACTTGTTCACTCTTCTTACCGTGCTCAGCGTATGGGCTGATATATTCGCCGCTCCATTCAGCCATGAGATACTTAATCCTCTTCGTCAATAAATTGAGACCAGACCGCACAGTTTATAAGGGTACTGGTCATAAACCCGCATAGTTTACCGCACAGGCGCTACCGTGACATCGTGTAATGCGCCTGCCAGCGTGATAATGCATATAATTTTAACGGCAATTTCGGATTTGCTCAATCTATACGCAAAGAAGTTTAGATGTCCAGATGTATTGACGTCCATTAACACAATGTTTACTCTGGTGCCTGACATTTCACCAACAAAGCCCAGGAAACTTCATCACATGACGCGTAAACAGGCCACTATTGCAGTGCGTAGCGGGTTAAATGACGACGAACAGTATGGTTGCGTTGTCCCGCCTATCCATCTTTCCAGCACCTATAACTTTACCGGATTTAACGAACCACGCGCGCATGATTACTCGCGTCGCGGCAACCCAACGCGCGATGTGGTCCAGCGGGCGCTGGCAGAACTGGAAGGCGGTGCAGGTGCGGTGCTAACCAATACCGGCATGTCAGCTATTCACCTGGTCACGACTGTCTTTTTGAAACCCGGCGATCTGCTGGTTGCGCCGCACGACTGCTACGGCGGCAGCTATCGCCTGTTCGACAGCCTGGCGAAACGCGGTTGCTATCGCGTGTTGTTTGTTGATCAGGGCGATGAGCAGGCATTACGGGCGGCACTGGCAGAAAAACCTAAACTGGTGCTGGTAGAAAGCCCAAGTAATCCATTGTTACGCGTCGTGGATATTGCGAAAATCTGCCATCTGGCAAGGGAAGTCGGGGCGGTGAGCGTGGTGGATAACACCTTCTTAAGCCCGGCATTACAAAATCCACTGGCATTAGGTGCCGATCTGGTGTTGCATTCATGTACGAAATATCTGAACGGTCACTCAGACGTGGTGGCGGGCGTGGTGATTGCTAAAGATCCAGATGTTGTCACCGAACTGGCCTGGTGGGCAAACAATATTGGCGTAACGGGCGGCGCGTTTGACAGCTATCTGCTGCTGCGCGGTCTGCGTACTCTGGTGCCGCGTATGGAGCTGGCTCAGCGTAACGCGCAGGCGATTGTGAAATATCTGCAAACCCAGCCGTTGGTGAAAAAACTTTATCACCCATCGCTGCCGGAAAATCAGGGGCATGAAATTGCCGTGCGCCAGCAAAAAGGCTTTGGCGCAATGTTGAGTTTTGAGCTGGATGGCGATGAGCAAACGCTGCGTCGTTTCTTGGGCGGGCTGTCGTTGTTTACGCTGGCGGAATCGTTAGGGGGAGTGGAAAGTTTAATCTCTCACGCCGCAACCATGACACATGCAGGCATGGCGCCAGAAGCGCGTGCTGCCGCCGGGATCTCCGAGACGCTGTTGCGTATCTCCACCGGTATAGAAGATGGCGAAGATTTAATTGCCGACCTGGAAAATGGCTTCCGGGCTGCAAACAAGGGGTAAAAATGAGTGTGATTGCGCAGGCAGGGGCGAAAGGTCGTCAACTGCATAAATTTGGTGGCAGTAGTCTGGCTGATGTGAAGTGTTATTTGCGTGTCGCGGGCATTATGGCGGAGTACTCTCAGCCCGACGATATGATGGTGGTTTCCGCCGCCGGTAGCACCACTAACCAGTTGATTAACTGGTTGAAACTAAGCCAGACCGATCGTCTCTCTGCGCATCAGGTTCAACAAACGCTACGTCGTTATCAATGCGATCTGATTAGCGGCCTGTTACCCGCTGAAGAAGCCGATAGCCTTATTAGCGCCTTTGTCAGCGATCTTGAACGCCTGGCGGCGTTGCTCGACAGCGGTATTAACGACGCGGTGTATGCGGAAGTGGTGGGTCACGGTGAAGTGTGGTCGGCGCGCCTGATGTCTGCGGTGCTTAACCAACAAGGACTGCCTGCGGCCTGGCTTGATGCCCGCGAGTTTTTACGTGCTGAACGCGCCGCACAACCGCAGGTTGATGAAGGCCTTTCGTACCCGTTGCTGCAACAACTGCTGGTGCAGCATCCGGGCAAACGTCTGGTAGTGACCGGGTTTATCAGCCGTAACAACGCCGGTGAAACGGTGCTGCTGGGGCGTAACGGTTCTGACTATTCCGCTACCCAAATCGGTGCGCTGGCGGGTGTTTCTCGCGTAACCATCTGGAGCGACGTCGCCGGGGTATACAGCGCCGACCCGCGTAAAGTGAAAGATGCCTGCCTGCTGCCGTTGCTGCGTCTTGATGAGGCCAGCGAGCTGGCTCGTCTGGCGGCACCTGTCCTCCACGCCCGTACTTTACAGCCAGTTTCTGGCAGCGAAATTGACCTGCAACTGCGCTGTAGCTACACGCCGGATCAAGGCTCTACACGCATTGAACGCGTGCTGGCTTCCGGTACAGGAGCGCGTATTGTCACCAGCCATGATGATGTTTGTTTGATTGAGTTTCAGGTGCCCGCCAGCCAGGACTTCAAACTGGCGCATAAAGAAATCGACCAGATCCTGAAACGCGCGCAGGTGCGCCCACTGGCGGTTGGCGTACATAACGATCGCCAGTTGCTGCAATTTTGCTACACCTCTGAAGTGGTTGACAGCGCCCTGAAAATCCTCGACGAAGCGGGATTACCTGGCGAACTGCGTCTGCGTCAGGGGCTGGCGCTGGTGGCGATGGTCGGGGCGGGCGTCACCCGTAACCCGCTGCATTGCCACCGCTTCTGGCAGCAACTGAAAGGCCAGCCGGTCGAATTTACCTGGCAGTCGGATGACGGTATCAGCCTGGTGGCAGTACTGCGTACCGGCCCGACCGAAAGCCTGATCCAGGGGTTGCATCAGTCCGTATTTCGCGCGGAAAAACGCATTGGCCTGGTTCTGTTCGGCAAGGGCAATATCGGTTCCCGCTGGCTGGAACTGTTTGCCCGTGAGCAGAGCACGCTTTCGGCGCGTACCGGCTTTGAATTTGTGCTGGCAGGCGTAGTGGACAGTCGCCGCAGTCTGTTGAGCTATGACGGGCTGGACGCCAGCCGCGCGTTAGCGTTCTTCAATGATGAAGCCGTCGAGCAGGATGAAGAGTCGCTGTTCCTGTGGATGCGAGCCCATCCGTATGATGATTTAGTGGTGCTGGACGTTACCGCCAGCCAGCAGCTTGCCGATCAATATCTCGATTTCGCCAGCCACGGTTTCCATGTTATCAGCGCCAACAAACTGGCGGGAGCGAGCGACAGCAATAAATATCGCCAGATCCACGACGCGTTCGAAAAAACCGGGCGCCACTGGCTGTATAACGCCACCGTCGGTGCGGGGTTGCCGATCAACCATACCGTGCGCGACCTGATCGACAGCGGCGATACTATTTTGTCGATCAGCGGGATCTTCTCCGGCACGCTCTCCTGGCTGTTCCTGCAATTCGACGGTAGCGTGCCGTTTACCGAGCTGGTGGATCAGGCATGGCAGCAAGGGTTAACTGAACCTGACCCGCGTGATGACCTTTCCGGCAAAGACGTGATGCGCAAGCTGGTGATTCTGGCGCGTGAAGCAGGTTACAACATCGAACCGGATCAGGTGCGTGTGGAGTCGCTGGTGCCTGCTCATTGCGAAGGCGGCAGCATCGACCATTTCTTTGAAAATGGCGATGAGCTGAACGAGCAGATGGTACAACGGCTGGAAGCTGCCCGCGAAATGGGGCTGGTGCTACGCTACGTGGCGCGTTTCGATGCCAACGGCAAAGCGCGTGTTGGTGTGGAAGCGGTGCGGGAAGATCATCCGCTGGCATCACTGCTGCCATGCGATAACGTCTTCGCCATCGAAAGCCGCTGGTATCGTGATAACCCGCTGGTGATCCGTGGACCAGGCGCAGGGCGCGATGTCACCGCCGGGGCGATTCAGTCGGATATTAATCGTCTGGCGCAGTTGTTGTAAGTTCAGGAGCCCAATTAGGCATGATGCACATGCTTGTTGGGCTTATGGCCTTTAACACAATTTACCTAATTATCATTGAGTTGTAAGCCGGATAAGGTGTTCACGCTGCATCCGGCAAGAAACAATAAATCCGTCTGCTAGGTTTCTTGTAATTCCCATCCTGAATCTTTTTCATCTTCCCTGATTTTTCCTCACCATCATTGGTCATTTTTCGGTTGACGCCCCTCGGCTTTTCCTTCATCTTTACATCTGGACGTCTAAATGGATAGATGTTCACAACACAACATATAACTACAAGCGATTGATGAGGTAAGGTATGAGCTTTTTTCACGCCAGCCAGCGGGATGCCCTGAATCAGAGCCTGGCAGAAGTCCAGGGGCAGATTAACGTTTCTTTCGAGTTTTTCCCGCCGCGTACCAGTGAAATGGAGCAGACCCTGTGGAACTCCATTGATCGCCTTAGCAGCCTGAAACCGAAGTTTGTGTCGGTGACCTATGGCGCGAACTCCGGCGAGCGCGACCGTACACACAGCATCATTAAAGGCATTAAAGATCGCACCGGTCTGGAAGCTGCGCCGCATCTCACCTGCATTGATGCGACGCCTGACGAGCTGCGGACCATCGCCCGCGACTACTGGAATAACGGCATTCGCCATATTGTGGCGCTGCGTGGCGACCTGCCGCCGGGAAGCGGTAAGCCGGAAATGTATGCCTCTGACCTGGTGACGCTGTTAAAAGAAGTGGCGGATTTCGATATCTCCGTGGCGGCGTATCCGGAAGTTCACCCGGAGGCGAAAAGTGCCCAGGCCGATTTGCTTAACCTGAGACGTAAAGTCGATGCCGGCGCCAACCGTGCGATTACTCAATTCTTCTTCGATGTCGAAAGCTACCTGCGTTTTCGCGATCGCTGCGTCTCGGCGGGTATCGATGTGGAAATTATTCCGGGCATTTTGCCGGTCTCTAACTTTAAGCAGGCGAAGAAATTTGCCGACATGACCAACGTGCGTATTCCGGCGTGGATGGCGCAAATGTTTGACGGTCTGGATGACGATGCCGAAACCCGCAAGCTGGTGGGTGCGAATATCGCCATGGACATGGTGAAGATTTTAAGCCGGGAAGGGGTTAAAGATTTCCACTTCTATACGCTTAACCGCGCTGAAATGAGTTACGCGATTTGCCATACGCTGGGTGTTCGACCTGGTTTATAAGCATTGTGTCTTTTGTGAAAATCACACAGTGATTACAAATTTTAAACAGAGCACAAAATGCTGCCTCTAAATGAGGGTGGGAAAATAAGGTAGTCAGCCTTGTTTTCTCCCTTCTCCCTTGAAGGATGTGAAGCTAAAACACTTTTTTATAAAGTATTTGTCCTAAATCGGACATAATCAAAAAGGCTTAATTACGATCAATTTGATCTACATCTCTTTAACCAACAATATGTAAGATCTCAACTATCGCATCCGTGGATTAATTCAATTATAACTTCTCTCTAACGCTGTGTATCGTAACGGTAACACTGTAGAGGGGAGCACATTGATGAGCACGTCAGACGATATCCATAACACGACAGCCACTGGCAAATGCCCGTTCCATCAGGGCGGTCATGACCAGAGCGCAGGTGGGGGTACAACCACTCGCGACTGGTGGCCAAATCAACTCCGTGTTGACCTGTTAAACCAACATTCTAATCGTTCTAACCCGCTGGGTGAGGACTTTGACTACCGCAAAGAATTCAGCAAATTAGATTACTACGGCCTGAAAAAAGATCTGAAAGCCCTGCTGACAGAATCTCAGCCGTGGTGGCCAGCCGACTGGGGCAGCTATGCGGGCTTATTTATTCGTATGGCCTGGCACGGCGCGGGGACTTACCGTTCCATCGACGGACGCGGCGGCGCAGGTCGTGGTCAGCAACGTTTTGCACCGCTGAACTCCTGGCCGGATAACGTAAGCCTTGATAAAGCGCGTCGCCTGTTGTGGCCAATCAAACAGAAATATGGTCAGAAAATCTCCTGGGCAGACCTGTTTATCCTCGCGGGTAACGTGGCGCTGGAAAACTCCGGCTTCCGTACCTTCGGGTTTGGTGCCGGTCGTGAAGACGTCTGGGAACCGGATCTCGACGTTAACTGGGGTGATGAAAAAGCCTGGCTGACCCACCGTCATCCAGAAGCACTGGCGAAAGCACCACTGGGTGCAACCGAGATGGGGCTGATTTACGTTAACCCGGAAGGCCCGGATCACAGCGGCGAACCGCTTTCTGCGGCAGCAGCTATCCGTGCGACCTTCGGCAACATGGGCATGAACGACGAAGAAACCGTGGCGCTGATTGCGGGTGGTCATACGCTGGGTAAAACCCACGGTGCCGGTCCGACATCTAACGTTGGCCCTGACCCGGAAGCTGCACCGATTGAAGAACAAGGTTTAGGCTGGGCGAGCACTTACGGCAGCGGCGTTGGCGCAGATGCCATCACCTCTGGTCTGGAAGTGGTCTGGACGCAGACACCGACTCAGTGGAGCAACTATTTCTTCGAAAACCTGTTCAAATATGAGTGGGTACAGACCCGCAGCCCGGCTGGCGCAATCCAGTTCGAAGCGGTAGACGCACCGGAAATTATCCCGGATCCGTTTGATCCGTCGAAGAAACGTAAGCCGACGATGCTGGTGACCGACCTGACGCTGCGTTTTGATCCAGAGTTTGAGAAGATCTCTCGTCGCTTCCTCAACGATCCGCAGGCGTTCAACGAAGCCTTTGCCCGTGCCTGGTTCAAACTGACGCACAGGGATATGGGGCCGAAATCTCGCTACATCGGGCCGGAAGTACCGAAAGAAGATCTGATCTGGCAAGATCCGCTGCCGCAGCCGATCTACAACCCGACCGAACAAGACATTATCAGTCTGAAATTTGCGATTGCGGATTCTGGTCTGTCTGTCAGTGAGCTGGTATCGGTGGCCTGGGCGTCTGCTTCTACTTTCCGTGGTGGCGACAAACGCGGTGGCGCCAACGGTGCGCGTCTGGCATTAGCACCGCAGCGCGACTGGGATGTGAACGCCGCAGCCGTTCGTGCTCTGCCAGTTCTGGAGAAAATCCAGAAAGAGTCTGGCAAAGCCTCGCTGGCGGATATCATCGTGCTGGCAGGTGTGGTTGGCGTAGAGAAAGCCGCAAACGCCGCAGGGTTGAGCATTCATGTACCATTTGCGCCGGGTCGCGTCGATGCGCGTCAGGATCAGACTGACATCGAGATGTTCGAGCTGCTGGAGCCGATTGCTGACGGCTTCCGTAACTATCGCGCCCGTCTGGATGTTTCCACCACCGAGTCGCTGCTGATTGATAAAGCACAGCAACTGACGCTGACCGCGCCGGAAATGACCGCGCTGGTGGGCGGGATGCGTGTACTGGGTGCCAACTTCGATGGCAGTAAAAACGGCGTCTTCACTGACCGCGTGGGCGTATTGAGCAATGACTTCTTCGTGAACTTGCTGGATATGCGTTACGAGTGGAAAGCGACCGACGAATCGAAAGAGCTTTTCGAAGGCCGTGACCGTGAAACCGGCGAAGTGAAATACACGGCCAGCCGTGCGGATCTGGTGTTTGGTTCTAACTCTGTCCTGCGCGCGGTGGCGGAAGTTTACGCCAGCAGCGATGCCCACGAGAAGTTTGTTAAAGACTTCGTCGCAGCATGGGTGAAAGTCATGAACCTCGACCGTTTCGACCTGCTGTAATCTGACCTCCTTCAGCGACTGCCTTTCAGGCAGTCGCTGAAGTTTCTTTACCGGCGTATAGTGTCGCTAACAAAACTACTACACGCTGGATCTCTCATGCCTACTACGGGAAAGAGCAACCCACTGGCAATCAGTGGCCTGGTTGTGCTCACACTTATCTGGAGTTATAGCTGGATTTTCATGAAGCAAGTCACCAGCTACATCGGTGCCTTCGACTTTACCGCTTTACGCTGCATTTTCGGCGCTTTTGTTCTGTTCATCGTCCTTTTATTACGTGGTCGTGGAATGCGTCCGACGCCGTTTAAATACACCTTAGCCATTGCCCTGTTACAAACCTGCGGGATGGTTGGCCTGGCGCAGTGGGCGCTGGTCAGCGGCGGAGCGGGGAAGGTGGCGATCCTGAGCTATACCATGCCGTTCTGGGTGGTGATTTTCGCCGCGTTGTTTCTCGGTGAACGACTGCGGCGCGGGCAATATTTTGCGATTCTGATTGCCGCCGTTGGTTTATTGCTGGTGTTGCAGCCGTGGCAACTCGATTTTTCTTCGATGAAAAGTGCCATGCTGGCAATCCTCTCCGGTGTTAGTTGGGGGGCGAGCGCGATTGTTGCTAAACGCCTTTATGCCCGCCATCCGCGCGTGGATTTATTGTCGTTAACATCCTGGCAGATGCTCTATGCGGCGCTGGTGATGAGTGTGGTCGCTTTACTGGTGCCGCAACGTGAAATTGACTGGCAGCCCACCGTGTTCTGGGCGCTGGCCTACAGTGCGATTCTGGCGACGGCGCTGGCGTGGAGCTTATGGCTGTTTGTGCTGAAAAACTTGCCTGCCAGTATTGCCAGCTTAAGCACACTGGCCGTTCCCGTTTGCGGCGTACTCTTTTCCTGGTGGCTGCTCGGTGAGAATCCGGGGGCCGTTGAAGGTAGCGGTATTGTGCTGATTGTGCTGGCACTGGCGCTGGTGAGCCGTAAGAAAAAAGAAGCCGTCAGTGTAAAAAGGAGCTGAATTTTTTCTTCATGTGGGGCGATCTCTTATTTAACAAAATAACGATAATGCCCCACCATCCGCCAGCTAAACAGCACATCTTCTTCCTGCGCGCCTGCGCCAATGTTATGTATCACCAGCGGCGTACCGTCGCGGGCAATGCCATCTGACACAACACCGATATGTGCCAGCCCGTTATCTAATCGCCAGGAGACAATATCGCCCGCTTGATAGTCACTGGGGTTCTTGCTGGTGGGGCGTGTTTTATCGTGGCGGGTAAACCAGGTTTCCAGATTAGGCACCCGACGATGATCGATGTTGCTGTCCGGGCGCTTTAACTTCCACTTTTGCGGATAATCGGCAAAATTCTTCGCCATATCTTCATGCACCAGCTTCTGCAAATCGACCTTCTGGCTGCGCAATGCACGGATCACCACATCGGAACATACACCGCGTTCTTGCGGGACATCACCGCCAGGATAGGTAAGCTGCATATACGCCGGATCGTAAAATAGCGTGCTGCCGATTTGCTGTCTGGCACCGTCTGCGATGGCAAGGTTGGTGTTGGTCTGGATTTGTACCACGGTTGGTGGAACGGCGGGAGATTTTAAGGAGTGGCTGGTAAATCCCGTCAGAAGGCTGACCAACGCGAGTGAAGCTTTCATCTGTTTCGTCCGTGAAAATAATCGTCGCAGATTCGACCTTCCGGGCGTTTGAATGTTCTGTGGGGAAAATGTCCAGAAGCGGATAAAAAAACTCCGAACAACGCGGAATTTCAGATGGGTGACAAAGTAAAAAAGTGTCCGGACGGTTCCCTCACATCTTTGGGGAGAGGGCGAGGGGAACAGGCCAGCTCCGGCGCGAATATTTACCCTCACCCCGGCCCTCTCCCTGAAAGGGCGAGGGGGAAAACCGTGCCCTCAGTGACGAATGAGCCAGTTTGCCAGCAATTTCCAACACCTGGACAACGCAGGTGTTTCAGATGGCTGACAATGTATAAAACGTGCCCGGACGGTCCCCTCGCCCCTTTGGGGAGAGGGGAACAGACCAGCTCCGGCGCGAATATTTACCCTCACCCCGGCCCTCTCCCTGAAAGGGCGAGGGGGAAAACCGTGCCCTCAGTGACGAATGAGCCAGTTTGGCAGCAATTTCCAACACCCGGACAACGCAGGTGTTTCAGACGGGCGACAATGTATAAAACGTGCCCGGACGGTCCCCTCGCCCCTTTGGGGAGAGGGTGAGGGGAACAAACCAGCTCCGGCGCGACCCCGGCAAGGGGGAATACCGTGCCCACTTTGCCTGCAATCTCAAACTCCCGGACAAGCCGGGAGTTTGGCATAGGTTATTCCCACTCTTGCAGGAAACGCTGTCCGTACTGGTCGGCTACCAGCAGTGCGGCGTAAACCTGATCTGGCGTTGCGCCGCCTGGCATGTTGTGAATAGTTTCACCTTCTGCACAAGATGCTTCTGCGACAATCCGCATTTTCGCCGGAATATCTTCTTTAATATCCAGTTGCGCCAGGGTAATTGGCAGACCAACGGCATGACACAGCGCCGCTACGGTTTCGATTTCCTCAACCGGTGCGTTTTCCAGCACCAGTTGTGTCAGCGTACCGAACGCCACTTTTTCACCGTGATAATAGTGATGCGCGTCCGGGATAGCGGTCAGGCCGTTATGCACCGCGTGTGCCGCAGCCAGACCACCGCTTTCAAAGCCTACACCGCTCAAATAGGTATTCGCTTCAATCACGCGCTCCAGCGCCGGAGTTACCACATGCTGTTCGGCAGCAAGCATCGCTTTTTCGCCTTCTTCCAGCAGGGTGTTGTAGCACAGTTCAGCCAGCGCCAGCGCGGCCTGGGTGCACTTGCCGCCCGCCATCGTGGTCGCGCCACTACGAGAGCAGGCACGTGCTTCAAACCAGGTTGCCAGCGCATCGCCGATACCCGCCGCTAACAGACGTGCAGGTGCGCCAGCAACGATTTTTGTATCCACAATGACGCGTTCCGGGTTGTTCGGCAGCAGCAGATAGCGGTCAAACTCACCATCATCGGTGTAGATAACAGACAGTGCGCTGCACGGTGCGTCGGTAGAGGCTATGGTCGGTGCGATTGCTACCGGAACGCCCATAAAGTGCGCCAGTGCTTTGGCGGTATCGAGAGTTTTGCCACCACCGATACCGAGAATTGCGCCACACTGAGCTGTTTCCGCAATGCCGCGCAGACGGTCGATCTCATTTTGCGAACATTCACCGCCAAACGGCGCAATTTCTACTACCAGTCCAGCATCTTTAAAGCTTTTCTCGACAGTGGATTGAGCAAAGCCTAAAACAAATTTGTCACCCACCACTAACCAGCGTTCCGCCAGTGGCTTCAGGTATTCGCCCAGACGATTAATGACATCTGCGCCCTGGATGTATTTACCCGGTGATTGAATAATGCGGTCCATAATTGCTCCTTTAGAGATGAGTAGTGCCAAATGCGGCGTTCCAGTCGTGTTCGAACTTCTCTATTGCTGACTCTACCGCAGGCGTGTTGAGCATTTGTTGCGCTACATCTAAGGGCAGGGTGATGGATTCACATCCTGCCAGCAAACAATCCAGCGCCTGACGCGGTGTTTTAAAGCTGGCAGCCAGCACCATGCTTTCTGGCGCGTGCATTTCCAGCAATGCTTGCAACTCCTGAACCGTGCGAATACCGTCACCGCCCTGGGCGTCTACGCGGTTAACATACGGAGCAACATATTTGGCGCCTGCCAGCGCGGCTAATAACCCTTGTGCGGCGCTATATACAGCGGTGCCAAGCGTAGTAATACCTTCTTTTTTCAGTATTTTAATTGCTGCCAGACCTTCGGCGGTTACCGGGATTTTCACCACGATGCCCGGAATGGCGTCGCGCAGACGCTTCGCTTCTTCCACCATACCCTGCGCGTCACGGCTCATGGTCTGAGCAAACAGAATGCCCTCATCACCAATCGCTTTTTGCAGACGCGGCAGCACTTCCCAGATGGACTCCTTGCTGGCAGCGATGATGCTCGGGTTAGTTGTCACCCCGGCAATCGGGAATATGCGTGCCAGACGTTCGACTTCTGCGACGTTAGCGGTGTCCAGATACAGTTCCATGATGTTTCCTTTTACAGTTCCAGTTCATGTTGCAGCAGGCTGGCGATAGCGTCGGCAGAGGCGGCGTTAACCAGCGCGTTACGGAATTCTTCGTGCATGATGCGACGAGCGAGGCGCGAGAAAATGCGCATATGCTGATCGCCCGCAGCGTGTTTGTTCAGCGTTAACATAATGATGAATTGCGCTTCATCATCGCCCCAGCGCACCGGCGCTTGCAGACGCGCCACGCTGATGGTGGATTGCTCAATGTGTTCTGATTTGCTGTGTGGAATGGCAAAACTAAAGCCCAGACCGGTAGAGAAAACGGCCTCGCGCGCCCACAAGTCGGCTTCCAGTTTACGCGGATAGCGGCAGCGGCCTGCCAGCAGCAGGTTATCGGTCATGCCTTTGAGCACTTCTTCTTTGCTGCGCCAGTCGCTTTCCAGCGTGATGCACTCAGCGGTGACCAGCGGTGCGTCCTGTTGTGTCATGCGGAATTGTGCCAGCAGGTGTTCCACTTCCAGCGAAGTACGGCAGGCCATTGCCTGGTTGAGTAACTGGCGGCACTCACGGCTATCAAGTTGCGCCATTCGCGCTTTCGCCGCCGGAATTGACGGTGCGCTCATGCTGAGTTCATCCAGCCCTAAACCGACCAGCAACGGCAGCACTGAACCTTTCGCTCCCAGTTCACCGCACAGACCAATCCATTTCCCCTGGCGATGCACCGCCTGCACGGCGTAATCGAGCGCCCGCAAGAAGGCCGGATTCAGGCTGTTGTAGTGACGGGTAACTTTGGCGTTATCGCGATCTACTGCCAGCAGATATTGCGTCAGGTCATTACTACCGATACTAAAGAAATCAATCTCTTCGCAGCACTGATCGATGATGAACATCACCGACGGCACTTCCAGCATAATGCCGAGCTGGATCTTCTCATCAAACGGAATATGTTCGTTACGCAGTTGCTGTTTAGCTTCCGCCAGTTTTTCTTTCACCCATAAGATCTCTTCCATTGAGGAGATCATCGGGATCATGATTTTCAGGCTACCGTGAGCAGAGGCGCGCAGGATCGACCGTAGCTGCGTGGTAAACAGCGAGGCGTACTCTTCATAAATACGCACGGCGCGATAACCGAGGAACGGGTTAGCTTCTGCGGGAATGTTCAGATAATCAACGGGTTTGTCGCCGCCAATGTCCATGGTACGCACAATAATGCTGCGTCCGTTGGCGGACTCCAGCGCCTGACAAAAAATGTTGTACAGCTCGCTTTCGCCCGGTGCGCTGGTGCGATCCATATAGAGCATTTCAGTGCGGAACAAACCAACGCCTTCCGCACCATTGCCGAATGCGGCCTGCGCTTCCACGGAGTGAGCGATGTTAGCGGCAATTTCAATGCGGATACCGTCAGCGGTGCGGGCTTGCTGAGTCAGCCAGACACGTTGCTGCTCACGCAGGGCGTCCTGTACGCGGGCTTCTTGTTGATAATAACGCGCTACCGCGTCTGTCGGTTCGACCACAATCGCCCCGGCGTTGCCGTCGATATAAATCGTTTGCTGCTGCCACGGAGTAAGCGTGTCGATATCCACGCCAACCAGTGTCGGAATGTTGAACGAACGGGCAAGAATTACCGTATGTGAGGTGGTGCCGCCGCTTTTGAGTAACAAACCTTTGAGGTGATTTTTATCCAGTTCGAGGAACTGACTGGGGGTCAGTTCATCAGCCATACAAATGGCGGGCTGCGTCAGTTTGCCCGGTGCTGGAAAGCGTTGTTCACCGTAAATTTGCTGGAGTAACTGGAAGCAGACATCGCGCACATCCAGCGCACGTTCTTGCAGATAGCTGCTGCTGGAGCGGGCGAACTCTTCGCAAAAGTGATTCGCACTGGCGACAATCGCTTCGGCGCAGCTTAATCCGGCGCTGACACCTGCCAGTAAATGTTCGCGCAGGGAAGTATCGCCAGCCAGGGATCGGTGCGCTTCCAGAATCGCGCTGGTAGCACCGTCGCTATCCAGCAGACGAAACTCAATGTTTTTCAGTACCAGTGTCAGGCCGTTTTCCAGTGCGGATTGCTCGGCGTCAACGTCTTTGGCTGCGGGAAGATTACCCAGCGCGTTAAGATCTAAAGAAGAGATCGGCGTCAGAATGCCACCTGCGCTACCGCTGCATACGGTGCGGGCGCGGATAATTCTCGGATTCAGGTTGGTCAGTGAAACCGGCAACGGCTCCAGTTCGTCAGATTTAACTTCCGCCAGCGGCGCGTCGCAGTGGGGAAATTCATCGCGCAGCCATTGGCTTAAACGCTGGTGCGCTTCCTGTTCGTCGGCTCCGGAAATCAGTAACTGGCAGTTATCGCCCACCAGCGTGTCGGTGCCAATCAGCGCCAGTGCGCTTTTGGCGTTGCCTTTGCGATCGGTGCGCAGGTTATGCCACTCAATTTGTGATGAAAAAGTATTACACAGCGTTTCAACGTGGCTTGCCGGACGTGCATGTACGCCGTTAGGTAGCTCACAAATAAATTCTACAATCAGGGCCATTGCCTTTCTCCCGGTACGGTTTTCTGTTTACAGGATAAGAGCGCACGGCAACGGCCTGCCATGTGACAAATCTGCCAAAAGCTGGACAAATGTAATGTAACCGCCAATTTGCGACGCGTCTCACAAGACGCGCTACTCCGGCATGATTCCGAGTTAACGCAAGTTATGAGGCGGATCGCATTTTTGTACTGACATTACAAAAGTCCAGTAAATGGCCTTTTTATCCACTGTTTGACCTGCTTGCGATTGCCTATTGTTTCTCCCATCAAAAAATATGGACATAGGCTTGGGTAAGCCTGGGAGCGACTTATGAATGAGTTGGTACAGATCCTGAAAAACACTCGTCAGCACTTAATGACGGGCGTTTCACACATGATTCCCTTCGTGGTATCGGGCGGTATTTTGCTGGCGGTTTCCGTCATGTTGTATGGCAAAGGCGCAGTGCCGGATGCCGTAGCCGATCCGAATCTGAAAAAACTGTTTGATATCGGCGTTGCGGGTTTGACGCTGATGGTGCCTTTCCTCGCCGCTTACATTGGTTACTCCATTGCAGAGCGTTCTGCGCTGGCTCCGTGCGCTATCGGTGCCTGGGTCGGCAACAGCTTTGGTGCGGGTTTCTTTGGTGCGCTGATCGCCGGGATTATCGGCGGCATCGTGGTGCATTACCTGAAGAAAATTCCGGTGCATAAAGTTCTGCGTTCTGTCATGCCCATCTTCATTATCCCAATCGTCGGCACACTGATTACCGCTGGCGTCATGATGTGGGGGCTGGGCGAGCCGGTGGGTGCGTTGACTAACAGCCTGACCCAGTGGCTTCAGGGAATGCAGCAGGGCAGCATTGTTATGCTGGCGGTGATCATGGGATTGATGCTGGCGTTCGATATGGGCGGCCCGGTTAACAAAGTGGCTTATGCATTCATGCTGATTTGCGTTGCTCAGGGGGTTTATACCGTGGTGGCCATTGCCGCTGTGGGTATTTGTATCCCGCCGCTGGGTATGGGGCTGGCGACGTTGATTGGTCGTAAAAATTTCTCCGCTGAAGAGCGCGAAACGGGTAAAGCGGCGCTGGTGATGGGGTGTGTTGGCGTCACTGAAGGGGCGATTCCTTTCGCCGCCGCCGATCCGTTACGTGTGATCCCTTCCATCATGGTCGGTTCTGTTTGTGGCACGGTGACCGCAGCAATGGTCGGTGCGCAGTGCTATGCAGGCTGGGGTGGTCTGATTGTGCTGCCGGTGGTTGAAGGTAAGTTGGGTTATATCGCAGCAGTGGCTGTCGGGGCGGTTGTGACGGCAGTCTGCGTGAACGTGCTGAAAAGTCTGGCGCGTAAAAATGGGTCTTCGGCTGATGAGAAGGAAGATGACCTGGATCTGGATTTTGAAATTAATTAATTGAGGAACGAGCCATGACGAAAATTATTGCAGTAACCGCATGTCCTTCAGGTGTTGCCCATACCTATATGGCAGCAGAGGCGCTGGAAAGTGCCGCGAAAGCGAAAGGCTGGGAAGTGAAAGTAGAAACCCAGGGGTCAATTGGTCTGGAAAATGAACTGACAGCGGAAGACGTGGCGAGCGCCGATATGGTGATTCTGACCAAAGATATCGGCATCAAATTTGAAGAGCGTTTTGCTGGCAAGACTATCGTGCGCGTCAACATCAGCGACGCGGTAAAACGCGCTGAAGCCATCATGAACAAAATCGAAGCCCATCTGGCACAGACTGCTTAAGTTTTTAGCCCGCCTGAAACGGCGGGCTTGTTTTTTCCCTACAGGAGTTCCTCATGACGAATCGTATCTCTCGCCTTAAAACTGCGCTGTTTGCCAATACCCGTGAAATCTCGCTGGAGCGGGCGCTGCTTTATACCGCCAGCCATAAGCAAACCGAAGGCGAACCTGTGATTATTCGTCGGGCAAAAGCCACGGCGTATATCCTGGAACACGTTGAAATTTCGATTCGTGATGAAGAACTGATTGCCGGTAACCGCACCGTAAAACCTCGCGCCGGGATTATGTCACCGGAAATGGATCCTTACTGGTTGCTGAAAGAGCTGGAGCAATTCCCGACGCGACCGCAGGATCGCTTTGCTATCAGTGAAGAAGATAAACGTATCTACCGCGAAGAGTTGTTCCCGTACTGGGAAAAACGTTCGATGAAAGATTTCATCAACGGGCAGATGACGGATGAAGTAAAAGCCGCAACCAGCACGCAGATTTTCAGCATCAACCAGACGGATAAAGGTCAGGGGCATATCATTATTGATTATCCGCGCCTGCTGAATCACGGGCTGGGTGAGCTGGTGGCGCAGATGCAGCAACATTGTCAGCAACAGCCGGATAATCACTTTTATCAGGCCGCGCTGTTACTGCTGGAAGCTTCACAAAAACACATTTTGCGTTACGCCGAACTGGCGGAAACGATGGCGGCAAACTGCACCGATGCCCAGCGTCGCGAAGAATTGCTGACTATTGCGGAGATCTCCCGCCATAACGCGCAACATAAGCCGCAGACGTTCTGGCAGGCGTGCCAGTTGTTCTGGTACATGAACATCATTCTGCAATACGAATCCAACGCCAGTTCGCTGTCGTTAGGGCGCTTCGACCAGTATATGTTGCCGTTCTATCAGACATCATTAACCCAGGGCGAAGACCCGGCGTTCCTGAAAGAACTGCTCGAATCTTTATGGGTGAAGTGCAACGACATCGTGCTGTTACGCTCCACCAGCAGCGCGCGCTATTTCGCAGGTTTCCCGACCGGCTATACCGCGCTGCTCGGCGGTTTAACGGAAAACGGACGTAGTGCGGTGAACGTGCTTTCGTTCCTCTGCCTCGACGCCTATCAAAGCGTGCAATTACCGCAACCGAACCTGGGCGTGCGCACTAACGCCTTGATCGACACGCCGTTCCTGATGAAAACCGCAGAAACCATTCGCCTCGGCACCGGTATTCCGCAAATCTTTAACGATGAAGTGGTGGTGCCAGCGTTCCTCAACCGTGGCGTTTCGCTGGAAGATGCGCGCGACTATTCAGTGGTCGGTTGCGTGGAGTTGTCTATTCCTGGCAGAACTTACGGCTTGCACGACATCGCGATGTTTAACCTGCTGAAAGTGATGGAAATTTGTCTGCATGAAAATGAAGGCAATGCTGCGCTGACTTATGAAGGTTTACTGGAACAGATCCGCGCCAAGATTAGCCACTACATCACCCTAATGGTTGAAGGCAGCAATATTTGTGATATCGGCCATCGCGACTGGGCGCCAGTGCCGCTGCTTTCGTCGTTTATCAGCGATTGTCTGGAAAAAGGCCGCGATATTACCGATGGCGGCGCGCGTTATAACTTCTCCGGCGTACAGGGGATCGGTATTGCCAACCTGAGCGATTCTCTCCATGCGTTGAAAGGGATGGTTTTTGATCAACAGCGTTTAAGTTTTGACGAATTGTTGTCGGTATTAAAAGCCAACTTCGCAACGCCCGAAGGCGAAAAAGTTCGCGCTCGCTTAATTAACCGCTTTGAGAAATACGGCAACGATATCGACGAGGTGGATAACATTAGCGCCGAACTGCTGCGCCACTACTGCAAAGAAGTGGAAAAATACCAGAACCCGCGCGGTGGCTACTTCACGCCGGGGTCGTATACCGTTTCTGCTCACGTCCCGTTGGGATCGGTGGTTGGCGCGACGCCAGACGGTCGTTTTGCCGGGGAGCAACTGGCAGACGGTGGCTTGTCGCCAATGCTGGGCCAGGACGCACAAGGACCAACGGCGGTACTGAAATCAGTCAGTAAGCTCGATAACACGCTGCTGTCTAACGGTACATTGCTGAACGTGAAATTCACTCCGGCGACCCTCGAAGGTGAAGCGGGATTACGTAAACTGGCCGATTTCTTACGCGCATTTACCCAGCTTAAGTTGCAGCATATTCAGTTTAACGTGGTGAATGCCGACACGTTGCGGGAAGCGCAAAAGCGCCCACAAGATTATGCCGGGCTGGTGGTGCGCGTTGCCGGATATAGCGCCTTCTTTGTCGAATTGTCGAAGGAGATCCAGGATGACATCATCCGCCGGACAGCGCATCAGCTGTAACGTTGTGGAAACGCGCCGCGATGACGTGGCGCGCATTTTCAACATTCAGCGTTATTCGCTGAATGACGGTGAAGGCATCCGCACGGTGGTCTTTTTTAAAGGCTGCCCACATCTTTGCCCGTGGTGTGCTAATCCGGAGTCGATCTCCGGCAAAATCCAGACGGTACGCAGAGAGGCGAAATGTCTGCACTGCGCGAAATGTTTACGTGATGCGGATGAATGCCCCTCCGGGGCGTTTGAACGGATTGGTCGCGATATCAGCCTTGACGCGCTGGAGCGGGAAGTGATGAAAGATGACATTTTCTTTCGCACGTCCGGCGGCGGCGTCACGCTTTCTGGCGGCGAAGTGTTAATGCAGGCGGAATTTGCGACCCGTTTTTTACAGCGACTTCGGCTTTGGGGCGTCTCATGTGCCATCGAAACTGCCGGAGACGCGCCAGCCAGCAAGCTGTTACCACTGGCGAAATTGTGCGATGAAGTGTTGTTCGATTTAAAAATTATGGACGCGACTCAGGCGTGGGATGTGGTGAAGATGAACCTGCCACGCGTGCTGGAGAATCTGCGTTTGCTGGTAAGCGAAGGTGTCAACGTGATCCCGCGTTTACCGCTGATCCCTGGTTTCACACTCAGCCGGGAGAATATGCAGCAGGCGCTGGACGTGCTGATCCCGCTGAATATCAGGCAAATCCACCTGTTGCCGTTTCATCAGTACGGTGAACCGAAATACCGCCTGCTGGGGAAAACATGGTCGATGAAAGAGGTTTCTGCGCCCTCGTCAGCCGATGTGGCAACGATGCGCGAAATGGCAGAACGAGCCGGATTTGAGGTTACCGTGGGGGGGTAAAATGGCATACCTGGTGGCAGTAACCGCCTGCGTCAGCGGCGTGGCGCATACTTATATGGCGGCAGAACGGCTGGAAAAATTATGCCAGTTAGAGAAGTGGGGCGTCAGCATTGAAACCCAGGGGGCGCTGGGAACGGAGAATCGTTTAGCGGACGAGGATATCCGTCGGGCGGATGTTGCGCTGTTGATTACGGATATCGAGCTTGCTGGTGCCGAGCGATTTGAGCATTGCCGCTATGTGCAATGCAGCATCTACGCATTCCTGCGTGAGCCGCAGCGGGTAATGAGCGCGGTGCGCAAAGTGCTTTCTGCGCCGCAGCAAACCCATCTTATTCTGGAGTAGTCGGTTTTTCTGTCAGTTGGCTGTGGTATTGCCGACGATATTCTGACGGCGAGCGTTCGGTGTTTTTACGAAACAGGCGGCAGAAGTAGTTGCTGTCGACAAAGCCGCAGGCGTGCGCCACTTCTTTTACCTTCAGGTCATAGCCTTTCAACAACGTTTTTGCATGTTCCAGCCGTGTATGATTCAGGTATTCGTTAAAGCCCGTCGCACCCGTTTTTTGAAACAGGTGGGAGAGGTAATTGGGCGAAATATAGAATGCTTGCGCGACAGATTCACGGGTTAGCGCGGAGGCATAGCGTTCATCGATATAATCGCGAATCGCTTCAAATAGTGCCTGGCTGCGTGAGGCGGTCTGGATTTGACTGCCGAGCAAGTCGCGGCAGTGGCTAAGCAGGCTGGCGACGATAAGCCTTGCCGTTTGCTGCTCCTGTGGCTGCATTTGCATTTCATTGAGTGTTTGCAGCAAGAATGAACCAATGCGCGGGCCGCGTCGGGCGACGTGCTGCTTTGCCAGATTTTGGTATTGCTTGCCATCCCATTGTACGACGCTGAAGCCGAGTTGCTGTTTGCCAAACAGCACGCTAAAGGTGGTAGCGGGTGTTTGCCATTGCGGGAAGTTCCAGCCGCCAGCAGGGACGTACAGTACATCGCCGGGAACTAACGTTGCGCCAGCGCCGGTATCAACAAACTCGCCTTCCAGCACAATTTCCAGCCGTGGAAAATCGACCTGATATGCAAGATCGGGCGCCGGGCCGTTGCTACTGGCAAAGTAAATCTGGCGCAGGGACAGCGGGCCGTTGATCAGGCGGGAGAGCAGATAGCTGACGTCGTGATACATGTTATTCCCTTAGGTATGTAGATGGGAAAACAGTAACTGGCATTATGAAAAAAGGCCACCTGAAAAGTGTGGCCTGATGAGAGTTCGATGTAAACATTGCGGCAGTATCGCATCCGGCAAATAGCGCCAGACGCGATACAAAGGTCATTTACTGATTACCCACCTGATCGCCATACGGCAGAGTGTCGTAATCGATCAGCGCGTTTTTCTTGTACGGGTTGCCAATCCAGCGGGTGGTTTCTTTGAACTGCGGGTTCACCACCGAACGGGTTGGATCGTAACCGTCGTAAGATAAGCCCGCCAAATCCGACCAGGTGTGGATCAGTTCCGCCAGGCTGTATTTACGATCAACATCCTGTGAGAAATCACGCGGATGAGTCGCTTGCCATTTTTCCGACGTCCACAGCAGGAACGGAATGGTGTACATATGACGCGTCGGGTTGTCTTCGTTACGCCCCTGAGTTTTGTGCGGCGGCGTGTCGTAAACCTCTTCACCGTGGTCAGAGAAGTAAACCAGGAAACCGTTCGGGTCTGCTGCTTTAAAGTCTTTAATCAGGCTGGCAACCACATGATCGTTATACAAGTTAGCGTTGTCATAATCGTTATATGACTCCAGTTCTTCTGCGCTTAATCCCGGCGGAACATGATCGGTATTGCCATCAAACTTGCCCTGATTTTCCGGGTAGCGGTATTTGTATTTGATATGCGTACCCAGCAGATGAACGATGATCAGTTTCTTCGGCGCAGGGTCATTCAGCACTTCCTGGAACGGCTTCAGCACGTTGGTGTCGTATTCACGCGCACTCTGCGTACGTTGCTGGTTCATGTAGTACTGCTTGTCGGTCTGGCGCGAAAATACCGTCAGCATGGTATTGCGGGCGGTCATCGTCTGCTGGTTGGTGATCCAGAAGGTTTTATACCCCGCCTGTTTCATCATGTTCATCAGCGACGGTTGCGTCAGATACAGGTCAGGGTTCTTTTCGTTGGCAAAAGTCAGCGCCTGTTGCAGGATTTCAATGGTGTACGGACGAGACGTAACCACGTTATTAAATACGGTCAGATTCGGATCGGTTTTATGCAGCGCATCCAGTTCTGGCGTGGTTTCACGCGGATAACCATACAGACTCATACGTCCACGCTGGGTTGACTCGCCAATCACCAGTACCAGGGTGCGTGGTTCGTTGCCCGATTCATCTTTGAAATTAGCCAGCGGCGGTAATGCATTATTTTCATTCAGCAGCTTCGTCAGCGAGTTAAGTTGCTGGCGATACTGATAATAACCAGTCAGGAATTGCCACGGGGCGGCAGGCTCCATGCGCGATGCCAGGTTATTCAACGTTTTCTCAAACGGCTTGTTTTTGATAAACGTATTCATGGCGATCGGATGCAGAATCAAACCGTAAAGCAGGGCAAAAGAGACGATATAACGCCACGGCTTCGGAATATAGACCGGGCGCAGGCGTGTCCACAGCAGAACTGCCACCGCCGTATAGGCCAGCGCGATAAGCACAATCTTCAGGCTGAAATACTGGCTTAAATACTCGCTGGCTTCGTTGGTGTTGGTTTCAAACATCACAAACAGAACGCTCTGCGAGAACTCCTGACCGTAGATGACGTAGTAGCACAGCGCCGCCAGAGAGGCCGCCCACAGCACCACGCCGATCACTGCGGCAATAATTTTAATCCGCTTCGGAAAGAGGAATACCGGGATCAACCACAGCGAACTGAACAGCAGTGAGTCGCGAATGCCGTTGGTGCCGCTGTAGCCGCTGATGTAAATAATGGCCTGTAACAGGGTAGAGAAAAACCAAAAGTAGAGCAGTGCCCAACCCAGGGCTTTCCAGCTAAAAAGGGGTTTAGTCTGGACTTCAGTGGAATGCATAGTAAGAACCCGTTTTGGATAATAGCGCCGAATGTAAGGACAAAACCTTAAGGATATCTGAAGGGATATCCAGAATCTGGGTGAAATGCAGACAGAAATATATTGAAAACGAAGGTGTTAGAACAGAAGTATTTCAGAAAACCCTCGCGCTATTGCACGAGGGTTGATAGAGGATGGGGGTTAGCCGGTATTACGCATACCTGCTGCAATTCCGGCAATAGTGACCATCAACGCTTGTTCGACGCGGGGATCCGGCTCCTGGCCTTCTTTTTCTGCCTGGCGGGAGCGGTGCAGCAACTCTGCCTGCAGTACGTTCAGCGGGTCAGTGTATATATTTCGTAGCTGAATAGACTCGGCAATCCACGGTAGATCGGCCATCAGATGGGAATCGTTGGCAATTGCCAGCACCACTTTGATGTCTTCTTCTTGCAGATTGCGTAACTCTTTACCTAACGGCCACAGCTCTTTGTCGACCAGGCGTTGGTCATAGTATTCCGCCAGCCACAGGTCTGCTTTGGCGAAGACCATTTCCAGCATTCCCAGACGCGTTGAGAAGAACGGCCAGTCGCGGCACATGGCTTCCAGTTCGCTCTGTTTGCCATCTTCCACCACTTTTTGCAGCGCAGTACCCGCGCCCAGCCAGGCTGGGAGCATCAGGCGGTTTTGTGTCCAGGCAAAAATCCACGGAATTGCGCGCAGTGATTCGACGCCGCCGGTCGGGCGACGTTTCGCCGGACGTGAACCTAACGGCAGTTTGCCCAGTTCCTGTTCCGGCGTGGCGGAGCGGAAGTATGGAACAAAGTCTTTGTTTTCACGCACATAACCACGGTAGAGATCGCAGGAGATGACCGAAAGTTCATCCATAATGTGACGCCAGCTCTCTTTCGGCTCAGGCGGTGGCAGCAGGTTGGCTTCCAGAATCGCCCCGGTGTACAGCGACAGGCTGCTGACCGTGATTTCTGGCAGACCGTACTTAAAGCGGATCATCTCGCCCTGTTCGGTCACGCGCAGGCCGCCTTTCAGGCTTCCTGGCGGTTGCGATAGCAGCGCCGCATGAGCCGGTGCGCCGCCGCGACCAATAGAACCACCGCGACCGTGGAACAGCGTCAGTTCAATACCCGCTTTTTCGCAGGTTTTGATTAACGCATCCTGTGCCTGATATTGCGCCCAGGAAGCCGCCATCACGCCTGCATCTTTTGCCGAGTCGGAATAGCCAATCATCACCATCTGTTTGCCCTGAATCAGGCCGCGATACCAGTCGATATTCAGCAACTGGGTCATGACATCGTTGGCGTTGTTCAGGTCATCGAGAGTTTCAAACAGCGGTGCGACTGGCATCGCAAATCCAATACCTGCTTCTTTCAACAGCAGGTGAACGGCCAGTACGTCGGACGGCGTTTTCGCCATCGAGATCACGTAGGCGGCAATCGAACCTTGCGGTGCTTCGGCAATCACCTGACAGGTATCAAGCACTTCGCGCGTTTCGGCGCTTGGTTGCCAGTTGCGTGGCAGAAGCGGACGTTTGGAGTTCAGTTCGCGGATCAGGAACGCCTGTTTGTCGGCCTCTGACCAGCTTTCGTAGTCGCCGATGCCGAGATAGCGGGTCAGTTCACCCAGTGCTTCGGTATGACGGGTGCTCTCCTGACGGATATCAATACGCACCAGCGGTACGCCGAAACATTTCACGCGGCGCAGGGTGTCGAGCAGATCGCCGTTGGCGATAATACCCATGCCACACGCCTGAAGGGACTGGTAGCAAGCGTAGAGCGGCTCCCACAGTTCTTCGTTCTGCGTCAGCAGACCTTCCGGCTTCGGCAGTTCTTCGCCTTTCAGACGCGCTTCCAGCCAGGCCTGTGTTGCCATCAGGCGGGAACGCAGGTTTTTCATCAGATAGCGATACGGTTCTGCGGCACCTTCTTCGCCGACCAGCGCCAGCAGTTCAGGGGTTGCTTCAACCATCGACAGTTCAGAAACCAGAACCTGAATATCTTTCAGGAACAGGTCGGTTGCTTTCCAACGGCTGAGCAGCAGGACGTGGCGGGTGATATCGGCAGTGACGTTCGGGTTGCCGTCGCGGTCGCCGCCCATCCACGAGGTAAATCGCACCGGAACAAATTCGACGGGCAGTTTGTAGCCGAGATTCTCTTCCAGTTGTTCGTTCAGTTCGCGCAGGTAATTCGGTACGCCTTGCCACAGGCTGTTTTCTACTACGGCAAAGCCCCATTTGGCTTCATCTATCGGGCTTGGGCGCAGCTTACGGATTTCATCGGTATGCCATGACTGGGCGATCAACTGGCGCAGGCGGCGCATCAGTTGGTTGTGTTCGTAGTCGGCGATATCTTTGTTGTCGAGCTGTTTTAAGCACGCGTTCACTTCCACCATTTTGTGGATCAGTGTACGACGAGTAATTTCGGTTGGGTGCGCAGTGAGTACCAGTTCCAGCGACAGTGATTCCACCGCTTTTTTGATGGTGTCTTCGCTCAGTTCCGGCTGGTTTTTCAGTTTACGCAGGGTGCGGGCGATCACTTCCGGGTTGCTGGCAGCCTCGCCTTTCGGCGAAATGCTGTGGTATTGCTCGGCGGTGTTTGCCAGGTTCAGGAACTGACTAAACGCACGCGCAACGGGCAGCAGCTCGTCGTTCGACAAATTTTGTAAGGTGGTGAGCAACTCCTGGCGGTTAGCATCATTGCCAGCGCGTGAAGATTTGGACAACTTACGGATAGTTTCTACGCGTTCAAGAATGTGTTCTCCCAACGCATCCTTGATGGTTTCTCCCAGCACTTTGCCGAGCATACTGACATTACTACGCAATGCGGAATATTGTTCGTTCATATAACCCCAGACACCCCATCTTATTGTTTGAAGCCCGGTATCCTTCACGTCGCATTGGCGCGAATATGCTCGGGCTTTGCTTTTCGTCGTCTTTTATAAAGCCACGTAAAAGCGGTGACGTCAAATGCTGCGAAATCGCTTCAGCAAACGAATAATTAGCAGGAATTTACGCCATTAAATTCACGATGATTTAAATAAGCGTAACTTATGGAAATGTTAAAAAATCACCATACATAACAACAAAGGTGTAGGTCGGATAAGATGCGCAAGCATTGCATCCGACATTATTGCGGCGCTGGCGTTTGACAACAGTGCCGGATGCGGCGCAAGCGCCTTATCCGGCCTACGGTTGGGCACCGTTTGAGTCACTGTAGGTCGGATAAGATGCGCAAGCATCGCATCCGACATTATTGCGGCGCTGGAGTTTGGTAACAGTGCCGGATGCGGCGCGAGTGCCTTATCCTGCCTACGTTTTAATGCCAGCAGAAATGGTGAATGACCTGGGTGATCAGTTCGCGGGTGGGTTTAATAAACCGCGTCTCCAGATATTCATCAGGCTGATGAGCCTGATTAATTGAGCCTGGACCCAACACTAGCGTCGGGCATAACGTCTGAATAAACGGCGCTTCGGTACAGTAGTTCACCACTTCGGTCTTTGCACCGAGTAATTTCTCAACCACTTCAACCAGTTGATGGTTCGGCGGGCACTCGTAACCAGGGATCGGCGGATGCAGCTCTTCGACCGTCAGACGACCCGGCCAGCGTTCGCTTACCGGAGCCAGCGCGTCGTTGAGTAAGCCATTAAGTTCATTGAGCGTCATGCCAGGCAACGGACGAATATCCATATGCAACTCGCAGCAAGCGCAAATACGGTTAGAGGCGTCACCACCGTGAATATGCCCAAGGTTGAGCGTGGGATATGGCACGGTAAACGCTTCGTAGTGATAACGCTCTTTCAGGTTATCGCGCAATTGTAAAATATGACCGATGGCGTCGTGCATCAGTTCGATAGCGTTAACTCCGCGCGACGGATCGCTGGAATGCCCCGACTGACCCAGAATGCGAATGGCATTGGAGATGTGGCCTTTATGCGCGCGTACCGGTTGTAGCGACGTCGGTTCGCCAATGATGGCGCAATCCGGGCGCAGGGCGGTGGTTTCGGCAAAATAACGCGCTCCGGCCATACTGGTTTCTTCATCGGCAGTCGCCAGAATGTAGAGCGGTTTTTTCAGTTTCGTGACGTCGACGTCGCGTAGCGCATCGAGGATAAACGCAAAGAAGCCTTTCATGTCGGCGGTGCCTAAGCCGTAAAGCTTGCCGTCATGCTCCGTCAGCGTAAACGGATCGCGCGTCCAGCGACCATCATCAAACGGCACCGTATCGGTATGACCCGCCAGCAGCAAGCCGCCAGCACCCTGTCCGCAACTGGCCAGCATATTAAATTTGTTGCGAGTTCCTGGCACAGGCTGCACTTCCACATTGAAGCCCAAATCTTTAAACCAGCCCGCCAGCAGAGTGATTAAATCTGCATTGCTTTGATCGAGTGCCTCTTCCGTGGCGCTTATTGAAGGTGTGGCAATCAGAGCACGGTAAATCTCGATAAATGGCGGTAATTTGTTTTTCATTGTTGACACACCTCTGGTCATGATAGTATCAATATTCATGCAGTAATTGTGAATAAAAATACACTAACGTTGAGCGTAATAAAACCCACCAGCCGTAAGGTGAATGTTTTACGTTTAACCTGGCAACCAGACATAAGAAGGTGAATAGCCCCGATGTTGAATACGCTGATTGTGGGTGCCAGCGGCTACGCTGGCGCAGAGCTAGTGACCTATGTAAATCGCCATCCGCATATGAACATAACCGCTTTGACTGTTTCAGCGCAAAGCAATGATGCGGGAAAGTTAATCTCCGATTTGCATCCGCAGCTAAAAGGCATCGTTGATCTGCCGTTGCAGCCGATGTCGGATATCAGCGAGTTTAGCCCAGGGGTGGACGTGGTGTTTCTCGCCACCGCCCATGAAGTTAGCCACGATTTAGCACCGCAATTTCTTGAAGCGGGCTGCGTGGTGTTTGACCTTTCCGGCGCGTTTCGTGTTAACGACGCTGCCTTCTATGAAAAATATTACGGCTTTACCCATCAATACCCGGAACTGCTGGAACAGGCCGCTTATGGTCTGGCGGAGTGGTGCGGCAATAAATTAAAAGAAGCGAACTTAATTGCGGTGCCGGGATGTTATCCGACGGCGGCACAACTGGCGCTGAAACCGTTGATTGATGCCGATCTTCTCGACCTCAGTCAGTGGCCGGTGATCAACGCCACCAGCGGCGTGAGCGGTGCAGGACGTAAGGCAGCGATTTCAAATAGTTTTTGTGAAGTTAGCCTGCAACCGTATGGCGTCTTTACCCATCGCCATCAACCAGAGATCGCCACACACCTCGGTGCTGACGTTATCTTCACCCCGCATCTGGGCAATTTCCCGCGCGGCATTCTCGAAACCATTACCTGCCGCCTGAAACCGGGTGTGACCCAGGCGCAAGTCGCGCAAGCGTTACAGCGGGCGTATGCGCATAAACCGCTGGTACGGCTATATGACAAAGGCGTTCCGGCACTGAAAAATGTCGTCGGGCTGCCGTTCTGTGATATCGGGTTTGCCGTTCAGGGCGAGCATCTGATTATTGTGGCGACCGAAGACAATTTATTGAAAGGTGCGGCGGCACAAGCGGTACAGTGCGCCAATATTCGTTTCGGTTATGCGGAAACGCAGTCTCTTATTTAAGGGTGCAATGATGAATCCATTAATTATCAAACTGGGTGGCGTACTGCTGGATAGTGAAGAGGCGCTGGAACGTCTGTTTAGCGCACTGGTGAATTATCGTGAGTCACATCAGCGTCCGCTGGTGATTGTGCACGGCGGCGGTTGCGTGGTGGATGAGCTGATGAAAGGGCTGAATCTGCCGGTGAAAAAGAAAAATGGCCTGCGGGTGACGCCTGCGGATCAGATAGACATTATCACCGGAGCACTGGCGGGAACGGCAAATAAAACCCTGCTGGCATGGGCGAAGAAACATCAGATTGCGGCCGTAGGTTTGTTTCTCGGTGACGGCGACAGCGTCAAAGTGACCCAGCTTGATGAAGAGTTAGGCCATGTTGGACTGGCGCAGCCAGGTTCGCCTAAGCTTATCAATACGTTGCTGGAAAACGGTTATCTGCCGGTGGTCAGCTCCATTGGCGTAACGAACGAAGGACAACTGATGAACGTCAATGCTGACCAGGCGGCGACGGCGCTGGCGGCAACGCTGGGCGCGGATCTGATTTTGCTCTCCGACGTCAGTGGCATTCTCGACGGCAAAGGGCAACGCATTGCCGAAATGACCGCCGCGAAAGCAGAACAACTGATTGAGCAGGGCATTATTACCGACGGCATGATAGTGAAAGTGAACGCGGCGCTGGATGCTGCGCGCACGCTGGGGCGCCCGGTGGATATCGCCTCCTGGCGTCATGCGGAACAGCTTCCGGCACTGTTTAACGGTATGCCGATGGGTACGCGGATTTTAGCTTAAGTTTTGTTAGCCGGAGGCGTAGCTTTCCGGCATTGAATTTCAAAATAAGGAAACAGAGTTATGGCACTTTGGGGCGGGCGTTTTACCCAGGCAGCAGATCAACGGTTCAAACAATTCAACGACTCACTGCGTTTTGATTACCGTCTGGCGGAGCAGGATATTGTTGGCTCTGTGGCCTGGTCCAAAGCCCTGGTAACGGTCGGTGTGCTGACCGCAGAAGAACAGGCGCAACTGGAAGAGGCGCTGAACGTGCTGCTGGAAGATGTTCGCGCCAGGCCACAACAAATCCTTGAAAGCGACGCCGAAGATATCCATAGCTGGGTGGAAGGCAAACTGATCGACAAAGTGGGTCAGTTAGGCAAAAAACTGCACACCGGGCGTAGCCGTAATGATCAGGTAGCGACTGACCTGAAACTGTGGTGCAAAGATACCGTTAGCGAGTTGCTGACGGCTAACCGGCAGCTGCAATCGGCGCTGGTGGAAACCGCACAAAACAATCAGGACGCGGTAATGCCAGGTTACACTCACCTGCAACGCGCCCAGCCGGTGACGTTCGCTCACTGGTGTCTGGCGTATGTTGAGATGCTGGCGCGCGATGAAAGCCGTTTGCAGGATGCGCTTAAGCGTCTGGATGTCAGCCCGCTAGGCTGTGGCGCGCTGGCGGGAACAGCCTATGAAATCGACCGTGAACAGTTAGCAGGCTGGCTGGGCTTTGCTTCGGCGACCCGTAACAGTCTCGACAGCGTTTCTGACCGCGACCACGTGCTGGAACTGCTTTCTGCTGCCGCTATCGGCATGGTGCATCTGTCGCGTTTTGCCGAAGATCTGATTTTCTTTAACACCGGCGAAGCGGGGTTTGTGGAGCTTTCTGACCGCGTGACTTCCGGTTCATCATTAATGCCGCAGAAGAAAAACCCGGATGCGCTGGAGCTGATTCGCGGTAAATGCGGTCGAGTGCAGGGCGCGTTAACCGGCATGATGATGACGCTGAAAGGTTTGCCGCTGGCTTACAACAAAGATATGCAGGAAGACAAAGAAGGTTTGTTCGACGCGCTCGATACCTGGCTGGACTGCCTGCATATGGCGGCGCTGGTGCTGGACGGCATTCAGGTGAAACGCCCACGTTGCCAGGAAGCAGCGCAGCAGGGTTATGCGAATGCTACTGAACTGGCGGATTATCTGGTGGCGAAGGGCGTACCGTTCCGCGAGGCGCACCATATCGTGGGTGAAGCGGTGGTGGAAGCCATTCGTCAGGGTAAACCGCTGGAAGATCTGCCGCTGACCGAGTTGCAGAAATTCAGCCAGGTGATTGGCGAAGATGTCTATCCGATTCTGTCGCTGCAATCGTGCCTCGACAAGCGTGCGGCAAAAGGCGGTGTCTCACCGCAACAGGTGGCGCAGGCGATTGCTTTTGCAAGGGCGCGTTTGGGGTAACCTTGTTATTTTGCTCCCCTGAGAATGGGGAGTTTGCCTGATGTGCTTTGTTTATCATGTCTACGTAGTGTTGCACTTGTAGGCATGATAAGACGCGACAGCGTCACATCAGGCAGTATTCTGTTGACCTTAAATTTAACGCCCAACCAGAACCATTATTTGTCACATGCCTTTTTATTCTTGCTTTACTCTCCCTATAAAAATCATTTTTAAATACACCAGGCGATACACAGTTTAATTAATTGAATATAATTAATTTCTATTGTTGTGTTTATTTTTAAGATTGATGGTGTTTATTATGTGATTATTTAACGCGTTGTTTTAACGATGATGATTAATAGTGTAGGTCAAATTTGAGGATATTTTTGTTCTCCGCCGGAAATTTTTGTTTTTAATGTGATCACGGTTGAATAATCACTCTTTCTCTCTTGTATGGTAGTAGGCGCGTAATTAAGTTTGAAGCGTCTATTTACAACACAGGAGATTGCAATAATGAAAATTATTGCTGCGGACGTTTTTGTTACTTGCCCCGGGCGTAATTTCGTTACGCTTAAAATAACCACTGAAAGCGGACTTTGTGGATTAGGAGATGCCACGTTAAATGGCCGCGAATTGTCGGTCGCTTCTTATCTGAAAGATCATCTTTGCCCACAATTAATTGGCCGCGATGCCAGCCGTATCGAAGATATCTGGCAATTCTTTTATAAAGGCGCTTACTGGCGACGTGGTCCCGTCACGATGTCGGCCATTTCTGCCATTGATATGGCATTGTGGGATATCAAAGCTAAAGCAGCCAATATGCCGCTGTATCAACTGCTTGGCGGTGCTTCTCGTGAGGGCGTGATGGTTTATTGCCATACCACCGGGCGCACGATTGATGAAGTTCTTGAGGATTATGCAAAGCACCAGCAGATGGGCTTTAAGGCGATTCGTGTGCAGTGCGGTGTGCCTGGGATGCAAACCACCTATGGCCTGGCGAAGGGCAAAGGACTGGCGTACGAACCGGCAACCAAAGGCCAGTGGCCGGAAGAGCAGTTGTGGTCGACGGAGAAGTATCTCGATTTCACGCCGAAGTTATTTGAGGCGGTGCGCAATAAGTTCGGTTTTAACGAACATCTGTTGCATGACATGCACCATCGCCTTACCCCCATCGAAGCGGCGCGCTTTGGAAAGAGCATTGAGGATTACCGCCTGTTCTGGATGGAAGATCCAACGCCTGCCGAGAATCAGGAATGTTTCCGTTTGATTCGCCAGCATACCGTGACGCCAATTGCGGTCGGAGAAGTGTTTAACAGTATCTGGGATTGCAAGCAGTTAATCGAAGAGCAGTTAATTGACTATATTCGCACGACGATTACCCATGCAGGCGGCATTACCGGGATGCGGCGGATTGCCGATTTTGCATCACTTTATCAGGTACGTACCGGTTCGCACGGTCCTTCTGATTTATCGCCCATTTGCCATGCGGCGGCGCTGCATTTTGACCTCTGGGTGCCAAACTTCGGCGTGCAGGAGTACATGGGCTATTCCGAACAAATGCTTGAAGTCTTCCCGCATAGCTGGCGCTTCGAGGAGGGGTATATGCATCCGGGCGATGAACCGGGGCTGGGTATTTCTTTCGATGAGAAACTGGCGGCGAAATATCCGTATGACCCGGCGTATCTCCCCGTCGCACGACTGGAAGATGGCACATTGTGGAACTGGTAATAACGGTTCGCTTAATTATTTTCTGAATAGTCATCAAATCGATTAATTCCGCTCAAGGAGCTAAAAATGGACGTTGATGTGTCAACCAGTGTTGCGGGTAATAAACCGCAACGGATTCGTCGTATTCAGACAGTGACGCTGGTTTTATTATTTATGGCGGGGATCGTTAATTTCCTCGACCGTTCGTCACTGAGTGTGGCAGGCGAAGCGATTCGTGGCGAGTTAGGATTATCGGCGACAGAGTTTGGCGTTTTGCTTTCTGCATTTTCTCTGTCTTATGGTTTTTCACAACTTCCTTCCGGTATTTTGTTAGATCGTTTTGGTCCACGAATAGTATTAGGCGCAGGTTTGATATTCTGGTCATTAATGCAGGCATTAACAGGAATGGTTAATTCTTTTAGCCACTTTATTTTAATGCGTATTGGTCTGGGTATTGGCGAAGCGCCATTTATGCCAGCGGGGGTGAAATCTATTACCGACTGGTATGCACAAAAAGAACGCGGCACGGCGCTGGGAATTTTTAACTCATCTACCGTTATCGGTCAGGCCATCGCGCCTCCTGCTCTTGTATTGATGCAGTTGGCATGGGGCTGGCGGGCGATGTTCGTTATCATCGGCGTAGCGGGGATTCTGGTTGGGATTTGCTGGTACGTGTGGTATCGCAACCGGGCGCAGTTTGTCCTGACCGACGAAGAACGGACGTATCTCTCCGCGCCGGTTAAACCGCGTCCACAGCTGCAATTTAGCGAGTGGCTGGCGCTGTTTAAGCACCGGACAACCTGGGGGATGATTTTAGGTTTCTCTGGGGTTAACTATACCGGTTGGCTCTACATCGCGTGGTTACCCGGTTATTTGCAGGCCGAGCAAGGTTTCAGTCTGGCGAAAACGGGCTGGGTGGCGGCGATTCCTTTCCTCGCGGCGGCGGTCGGGATGTGGGTTAACGGTATTGTTGTCGATCGACTGGCGAAAAAAGGCTACGACCTGGCGAAGACGCGTAAAACGGCTATTGTCTGCGGTTTGATGATGTCGGCATTAGGAACGTTGCTGGTCGTGCAATCTTCCTCGCCTGCGCAAGCGGTGGCGTTTATCTCAATGGCGCTGTTCTGCGTGCATTTTGCGGGAACATCTGCATGGGGACTGGTTCAGGTGATGGTGTCAGAAACAAAAGTGGCTTCCATCGCCGGGATTCAAAACTTTGGTAGTTTTGTCTTTGCTTCCTTTGCTCCGATCGTAACCGGCTGGGTGGTGGATACCACGCACTCGTTTAATCTGGCGCTGGTTATCGCGGCCTGTGTGACCTTCACTGGTGCGCTGTGTTACTTCTTTATCGTCAAAGATCGCATTGAGTAAGTATTGCAGCCTGGCCCTCCGCTGGAGGGTCGGAAGAAATAAAAAAAAGCGGATCCTGGAGATCCGCAAAAGTTCACGTTGGCTTTAGTTATTCGAGTTGAGAAACTCTCGAAACGGGCAGTGACTTCAAGGGTTAAAGAGGTGCCGCTCCGTTTCTGTGAGCAATTATCAGTCAGAATGCTTGATAGGGATAATCGTTCGTTGCTATGCTACCTATCGCCATGAACTATCGTGGCGATGGAGGATGGATAATGAATATTCGTGATCTTGAGTACCTGGTGGCACTGGCCGAACACCGCCATTTTCGGCGTGCGGCAGATTCCTGCCACGTTAGCCAGCCGACGCTTAGCGGGCAAATTCGTAAGCTGGAAGATGAGCTGGGCGTGATGCTGCTGGAGCGAACCAGCCGTAAAGTGTTATTCACCCAGGCGGGAATGCTGCTGGTGGATCAGGCGCGTACCGTGCTGCGTGAGGTGAAAGTCCTTAAAGAGATGGCAAGCCAGCAGGGCGAGACCATGTCCGGGCCGCTGCACATTGGTTTGATTCCCACGGTCGGGCCTTACCTGCTACCGCATATTATCCCGATGCTGCACCAGACCTTTCCAAAGCTGGAAATGTATCTGCATGAAGCGCAGACCCACCAGTTACTGGCGCAACTGGACAGTGGCAAGCTCGACTGCGTGATCCTCGCGCTGGTGAAAGAAAGCGAAGCATTCATTGAAGTGCCGTTGTTTGACGAACCAATGTTGCTGGCTATCTACGAAGATCATCCGTGGGCGAACCGCGAATGCGTACCGATGGCCGATCTGGCAGGGGAAAAACTGCTGATGCTGGAAGATGGTCACTGTCTGCGCGATCAGGCGATGGGCTTCTGCTTTGAAGCCGGGGCGGATGAAGATACACATTTCCGCGCCACCAGTCTGGAGACGCTGCGCAACATGGTGGCGGCAGGTAGCGGGATCACTTTACTGCCTGCGCTGGCTGTACCGCCAGAGCGCAAACGCGATGGCGTTGTTTATCTGCCGTGCATTAAGCCGGAACCACGCCGCACTATTGGCCTGGTATATCGTCCTGGCTCACCGCTGCGTAGTCGTTATGAACAACTGGCAGAGGCCATCCGCGCACGAATGGATGGCCATTTCGATAAAGCGTTAAAACAGGCGGTTTAAGCCGTTTAGTGCCGCTACCCGATAGGCTTCCGCCATGGTCGGGTAGTTAAAGGTGGTGTTAACGAAGTACTCAATGGTGTTGCCGCCACCTTTCTGTTCCATAATCGCCTGCCCGATATGAATAATTTCGGCAGCGCGCTCGCCAAAGCAATGAATCCCAAGAATCTCTTTTGTTTCCCGATGGAATAAGATTTTCAGCGTACCCACGTTCATGCCAACGATTTGCGCTCGCGCCAGATGTTTGAACTGGGCGCGACCCACTTCATACGGCACTTTCATCGCGGTCAGTTGCTGTTCGGTTTTACCGACTGAGCTGATTTCCGGGATGGTGTAGATGCCGGTAGGGATATCTTCAATCAGATGCGCGGTGGCTTCACCTTTCACCAGCGCCTGTGCGGCGATGCGCCCCTGGTCATAGGCCGCCGACGCCAGGCTCGGATAACCAATCACGTCGCCCACGGCATAAACATGCGGCTGTGCGGTTTGATACATGCTATTGACCTTAAGCTGGCCACGACTGTCAGTTTCCAGACCAATATTATGCAGCGCCAGCGAATCGGTATTACCGGTGCGGCCGTTGGCATAGAGCAGGCAGTCGGCTTTTAGTTTCTTGCCTGATTTCAGGTGCATGATTACACCGTCGTCACAACCTTCAATCTTCTCGTATTCTTCGTTGTGACGAATTACCACACCGCTGTTCCAGAAGTGGTACGAGAGAGAATCTGACATCTCTTGATCAAGAAACGCCAACAAACGATCGCGGGTGTTGATCAGATCCACTTTCACATCCATTCCACGGAAGATCGATGCGTATTCGCAGCCGATCACTCCGGCACCGTAGATAAGCACGTGGCGTGGTTCGTGATGCATGCTAAGAATTGAGTCGCTGTCGTAAATGCGCGGATGGGTAAAATCAACGTCCGCCGGATGATATGGACGAGAGCCGCAGGCAATAACAAATTTTTCTGCGGTCAGCGTTTCGACCGTGCCGTCCGGGCAATCAAGCGCCAGCGTGTGCTCGTCAACAAAGCGAGCGTTCCCCTGCAATATTTCGCAGTGATTACGTTCGTAAAATCCCTGACGCATACGTGTTTGTTGATTAATCACATTATCGGCATGGTTAAGGATATCGGCAAAAGAAGAGCGGAGCAGTCGCGAATGGTCGCTGTAAAGTGGGTTTTGATTGAATTCTATAATGCGGCTGACGGCGTGACGGAGAGCTTTCGACGGGATGGTGCCCCAGTGGGTGCAACCGCCGCCAACATTTTGATAACGCTCGATAACTGCGACGCGCGCACCTTGCTTAACCAGACCCATTGCAGCGCCTTCGCCGCCGGGGCCGGAACCTATTACTATGGCATCGTAATCGTAGGAATGTGGCATGGTAGGGCTTACCTGTTCTTATACATAAAAGCAACAGAATGGTAACATTTTATCGCGGGTAAGCCAATTGATCCCCGTCATTTATCTGGCTATATCGTGAGCGGCCTTTGCTTTGTCTTCCTCCTTCTTATTTTATTTATTCACTATTAATCGCTTTTTCTTGTGACTGGCAGTTTTATCTTGATGAAGTGTGCTTTTTTGTTATTGTCTTTGTGAAATTTTCTTATAAAACAAATATATAAATATTTTATATTGATGGGGTATTTGTATTTATACCATCAATAAAATCCGTCAATTAGCCTGTTTATCTATAAATAAGGGAATAGCAGATGATCGAACACTATATTCGTGGGTTTGAGGAAGAACTGCGCGAGATTCGCCATCAGATCCATGAAAACCCGGAGCTGGGGTTACAGGAGTTTCAAACCAGTGCGTTGGTAGCAGAAAAGCTGCGCCAGTGGGGCTATGAGGTAGAGCAAGGGCTGGCGACGACCGGCGTGGTTGCCACCTTAAAAGTGGGCGACGGAGAGAAAAGTATTGGTTTGCGGGCGGATATGGATGCGTTACCGATTTATGAAAATAGCGGCAAACCCTGGTCCAGCAAACAACCTGGTTTGATGCACGCCTGTGGGCATGACGGGCATACCACAATATTGCTGGGTGCCGCGCGCTATCTTGCCGAAACCCGCCGCTTTAACGGCACGTTGCGTCTCATCTTCCAGCCAGCTGAAGAGATGATCAACGGCGGTGAGATTATGGTTAAAGAAGGTCTTTTTGACCGTTTCCCCTGCGATGTGATTTTCGGTATGCACAATATGCCGGGTCTGCCGGTTGGCAAGTTTTACTTTCAGCCAGGGGCGCTGATGGCGTCAATGGATCAGTTCCACATTACGGTTCGTGGCTGTGGTGGACATGGTGCGATTCCCCACAAAGCCATCGACCCGGTGCTGGTCGCGGCACATATCACCACCGCATTACAAAGTATTGTGTCGCGCAATGTCGATCCGCTGGAAGCGGCGGTCATTACCGTCGGCAGCATTGTTGCGGGTGAGGCCGCTAACGTCATTCCAGATAGTGCCGAGATGAAAATCAGCGTCCGCTCGCTTAGCCGTGAAACCCGGCAACTTCTTCTGACCCGTATTCCTGCTCTGGCACAAGCCCAGGCCGTCAGCTTTGGCGCTACGGCTGATGTGACGCATGTTAACGGCACTCCGGTATTAGTGAATGATGAGGCGATGGCGAGATTTGCCTGCCAGGTGGCCTGCGAAACGTTTGGTGAAGACAGGGCGGAGTTTGGCATCAAGCCTCTGATGGGCAGTGAAGACTTCTCTTTCATGCTGGAGGCCCAGCCAAAAGGCGCTTTCCTGTTGTTCGGTAATGGTGATGTCGGGGAAGGTTCCTGCATGGTGCATAACCCCGGGTACGACTTCAACGATGCAAGTCTGGTGCCGGCAAGTAGCTACTGGGGCGCGCTGGTAGAAGCCTGGTTGCAATAAATAAAACAACACACAACAACACTTTCTGGCAAGGAATATGGAATGACGGCGATCGTAAATGAATCGGTGGGCGTAAAGAAAAAGCCCAGCGGTAAGCGGGTGATTTTTGCCTCGGCGTTTGGCAATGCGCTCGAATTTTTTGATTTTGGCGTTTACAACTTTTTTGTGGTCTATATCAGTACACTTTTCTTTCCTCCCAGTGCCGATCATAACGTCGCGCTGTTACTGGCATTTGCAACGTTTGGCGTGAGTTTTTTTATGCGCCCGCTCGGTGGGATTATCGTTGGCGCCTGGGCCGATCGTTTCGGACGCAAACCCGCGATGGTGTTCACCATTGCCCTGATGAGCCTTGGTACACTGATGATCGGCATCGCGCCGACCTATGCGACGGCGGGCTATTGGGGAACGGCAACGCTGGTGCTGGCGCGCCTGATCCAGGGCGTTGCGGCAGGTGGTGAAGTCGGCGCCTCAATGTCTTTGCTGGTTGAGTCTGCGCCGGCAAATCGTCGCGGCTTTTACAGCAGTTGGTCGCTGGCGACCCAGGGGCTGGCAACGACCTTTGGTGGCATCGTCGCTTTAGGGTTGAGTGCATGGCTGCCGTTTGCCACAGGTTCAGAGACCGTAATGGCGGAATGGGGCTGGCGAGTGCCGTTTTTTATTGGTGTGCTGTTAGCACCCATCGGTTGCTGGCTGCGCCTGAGTCTGGAAAATGATGCGCCTGAAGTGGCGAATAAGAAGAGTGCTGCTGCCAGCGAAAGTACGTTTTCCCTGCTTTTGCAACATAAAGCGACTCTCGCTAACGGTGTTTTACTCGCGATTGGCAGTACGGTAGCAACCTATATCTCCCTCTTTTACTACGGCACCTGGGCGGCGAAGTATCTGGCGATGCCTCAACATTATTCTCATGCAGCGATGTTACTGGCTGGCGTTATTACTTTTGTGGGGGCGCTGCTGGTGGGGATGCTGTGTGATTCGGTCGGGCGTAAAAAGCTGATTTTAATCTCCCGTGTGATGGTGCTTCTCTGTAGCTGTCCTTCGTTCTGGCTGTTGGTGAATTACCCAAGCCCTGGCATGTTGCTGACGGTGGTTTTCGTGATGGTCAGCTTTACTACGCTTGGCGGTGTGCCGGTAATGTTGTTGATTTCCGAACTATTGCCGAAACGGATCCGGGCATTGGGCTTCGCGCTGGTTTATAGCATTGGTGTGGCAATTTTTGGTGGTTTTGCACAATATTTCGCCACGCAATCTATCGTGTTACTGGAGAGTCTGACGGCTCCGGCGTGGTATCTGGGCGGCGGCACGTTGCTGTCGATGCTGGCGTTGTTGTTTGTGAAAGAACCAGCCAAAGAGCTGCAGTAAATGTGTTTTATTGCGTTACCGTTCATTCACAACACTGGAGCAATCCAGTATGTTCATTCTCTGGTATAGTGCCAGCAGTACTTTTGGCAAGGATTCAGACATTGTGATGGGCGTAAGAGCGCAACAAAAAGAAAAAACCCGCCGTTCGCTGGTGGAAGCCGCATTTAGCCAATTAAGTGCTGAACGCAGCTTCGCCAGCCTGAGTTTGCGTGAAGTGGCGCGAGAAGCGGGCATTGCTCCCACCTCTTTTTACCGGCATTTCCGCGACGTAGACGAACTTGGTCTGACCATGGTTGATGAGAGCGGTTTGATGCTGCGCCAACTCATGCGCCAGGCGCGTCAGCGTATTGCCAAAGGCGGGAGTGTGATCCGTACCTCGGTCTCCACATTTATGGAGTTCATCGGTAATAATCCGAACGCCTTCCGGTTATTATTGCGGGAACGCTCCGGCACTTCCGCTGCGTTTCGTGCCGCCGTTGCGCGTGAAATTCAGCACTTCATTGCGGAACTTGCGGACTATCTGGAACTCGAAAACCACATGCCTCGTGCGTTTACTGAAGCGCAAGCCGAAGCAATGGTGACGATTGTCTTCAGTGCGGGTGCCGAGGCGTTGGACGTCGGCGTCGAACAACGTCGGCAATTAGAAGAGCGACTGGTACTGCAACTGCGAATGATTTCGAAAGGGGCTTATTACTGGTATCGCCGTGAACAAGAGAAAACCGCAACTATTCCGGGAAATGTGAAGGACGAGTAATGAAACAAGCAAATCAAGATAGAGGTACGCTGCTGCTGGCGTTGGTTGCTGGCTTATCGATCAATGGTACGTTTGCGGCGCTGTTTAGCTCCATTGTGCCATTTTCTGTATTCCCGATTATTTCTCTGGTGCTGACGGTTTACTGCCTGCATCAACGTTATCTTAATCGCACCATGCCGGTAGGCTTGCCGGGGCTGGCTGCCGCCTGTTTTATTCTCGGTGTTCTGCTGTACAGCACGGTGGTTCGTGCGGAATATCCGGATATCGGTTCTAACTTCTTCCCGGCAGTGCTGTCCGTCATTATGGTGTTCTGGATTGGCGCGAAGATGCGTAACCGTAAGCAGGAAGTTGCTGAGTAATCAGTAACATGCCGGATGCTGGCGCATCCGGCATGGGTTTTACTTCGCCGTCAGTAACACGCCGCACTCCATATGGTGCGTGTAGGGGAACTGATCAAACAGAGCCAGACGTTCAACTTTGTGCGTCTGGCTTAATGTTTCCAGATTCTTGCATAACGTTTCCGGGTTGCAGGAGATGTACAAAATACGCGGATACGCCTGCACCATTTTCTCGGTTTCACTGTCCAGACCGCTGCGCGGCGGATCGACAAAAATGGTTTCGCACTGATAACTCTTTAAATCGATCCCTTGCAGGCGGTTAAACTCGCGCACACCATTCATCGCCTGGGTAAACTCTTCCGCCGCCATACGAATAATTTGTACGTTATCAATATGGTTAGCAGCAATATTGTATTGCGCGGCAGCGACCGATGGCTTAGCGATTTCGGTAGCTAATACTCGATCAAAATTGCGCGCCAGAGCTAATGAAAAATTACCGTTGCCGCAGTACAGCTCCAGTAAATCACCTTTTGAACCTTTGGTTACATCCAGCGCCCATTCCAGCATCTGAATATTCATCGCCGCGTTCGGCTGAGTGAAGCTGTTCTCCACCTGACGGTAGATCATCTCTTTCCCTGCAACCGGCAGACGTTCGTCGATGTAATCTTGATCCAACTCGATTTTGGTTTTTGTTGCCCGACCAATCAGATGCACATTCAGATTCTGCGCTCGCAGTGCATCGCGCAGGGCTTCTGCCTGCTGGCGCCACTCGTCATCCAGCTTTTTATGGTACAGCAGAGAAACGACCGCCTGATTGCTTAGCGTGGTGAGGTAATCAATCTGGAACAACTTTTGGCGCAGAACGGGATTATTGCGCACACCCGCAATCATCGCGCCCATCAACTGGTTGATAAGTTCACTGGCGGCGGGGAAGCTATCCACGCGGATGCGGCTTTTGGTTTGTTGATCGAAAATGATGTGATACAGGTCATCGCCATCGTGCCAGATGCGGAACTCTGCACGCATCCGGTAATGACTGACCGGCGAGCGAAAAACTTCCGGAACCAGGTCAGAAAACGGCGCCATCATACTTTGCAAACGTACCACTTTTTCGGCTAACTGCGCTTCATACTGTTCTGTTGGAAGGTGTTCGGGGGTCATGATGTATCCTGAAAATGAAATGTACGCGGCGATTGTAGGGATTGCTCATCAGATGTCCAGATCTTGATAGATTCCTATTTGTGAGCTACGTCTGGACAGCAACTTGTTACAACCTGTAGCATCCACTCGCCGGTCCTGTGAGTTAATAGGGAATCCAGTGCGAATCTGGAGCTGACGCGCAGCGGTAAGGAAAGGTGCGATGATTGCGTAATGCGGACACTGCCATCCGGTGGGAAGTCATCATCTCTTTGTATCCTCAGATACCCCTCCAAGCCCGAAGACCTGCCGGCTAACGTCGCATCTGGTTCTCATCATCGCGTAATATTGGTGAAACCTGCGGCATCCTTCTTCTATTGTGGATGCTTTACAATGATTAAAAAAGCTTCGCTGCTGACGGCGTGTTCCGTCACAGCCTTTTCCGCTTGGGCACAGGATACCAGCCCGGATACTCTCGTCGTTACTGCTAACCGTTTTGAACAGCCGCGCAGCACTGTGCTTGCACCAACCACCGTTGTGACGCGTCAGGATATCGACCGCTGGCAGTCGACCTCGGTCAATGATGTGCTGCGCCGTCTCCCTGGTGTGGATATCACCCAAAACGGCGGTTCAGGTCAGCTCTCATCTATTTTTATTCGCGGTACAAATGCCAGTCATGTGTTGGTGTTAATTGATGGCGTCCGCCTGAATCTGGCAGGGGTGAGTGGTTCTGCCGACCTTAGCCAGTTCCCTATTGCGCTTGTCCAGCGTGTTGAATATATCCGTGGGCCGCGTTCCGCCGTATATGGTTCCGATGCAATAGGCGGGGTGGTGAATATCATCACGACGCGCGATGAACCCGGAACGGAAATTTCAGCAGGGTGGGGAAGCCATAGTTATCAGAACTATGATGTCTCTACGCAGCAACAACTGGGGGATAAGACACGAGTAACGTTGTTGGGCGATTATGCCCATACTCATGGTTATGATGTTGTCGCTTATGGCAATACCGGAACGCAAGCGCAGCCAGATAACGATGGTTTCTTAAGTAAAACGCTTTATGGCGCGCTGGAGCATAACTTTACTGATGCCTGGAGCGGCTTTGTGCGTGGCTATGGCTATGATAACCGTACCAATTATGACGCGTATTATTCTCCCGGCTCGCCGCTGCTCGATACTCGCAAACTCTATAGCCAAAGCTGGGATGCCGGGCTGCGCTATAACGGCGAACTGATTAAATCACAACTCATTACCAGCTATAGCCATAGCAAAGATTACAACTACGATCCCCATTATGGTCGTTATGATTCGTCCGCAACGCTTGATGAGATGAAGCAATACACCGTTCAGTGGGCAAACAATGTCATCGTTGGTCACGGTAGTATTGGTGCGGGTGTCGACTGGCAGAAACAGACTACGACGCCGGGTACAGGTTATGTTGAGGATGGATATGATCAACGTAATACCGGCATCTATCTGACCGGGCTGCAACAAGTCGGCGATTTTACCTTTGAAGGCGCAGCACGCAGCGACGATAACTCACAGTTTGGTCGTCATGGAACCTGGCAAACCAGCGTCGGTTGGGAATTCATCGAAGGTTATCGGTTTATCGCTTCTTATGGTACGTCGTACAAGGCACCTAATCTTGGGCAACTCTATGGCTTCTACGGTAATCCGGATCTGAACCCTGAGAAAAGCAAACAGTGGGAAGGGGCGTTTGAAGGCTTAACTGCTGGAGTGAACTGGCGTATTTCCGGATACCGTAACGATGTTAGTGACTTGATCGATTACGATGATCACACCCTCAAATACTACAACGAAGGGAAAGCGCGGATTAAGGGCGTCGAGGCGACCGCCAATTTTGATACCGGACCGCTGACGCATACGGTGAGTTATGATTATGTCGATGCGCGTAACGCGATTACCGACACGCCGTTGCTACGTCGCGCTAAACAGCAGGTGAAATATCAGCTCGACTGGCAACTGTATGACTTCGACTGGGGTATTACTTATCAGTATTTAGGCACTCGCTATGATAAGGATTACTCATCTTATCCTTATCAAACCGTTAAAATGGGCGGTGTGAGCTTGTGGGATCTTGCGGTTGCGTATCCGGTCACCTCTCATCTGACTGTTCGTGGTAAAATAGCCAACTTGTTCGACAAAGATTACGAGACAGTCTATGGCTACCAAACTGCAGGACGGGAATACACCTTGTCTGGCAGCTACACCTTCTGAACCACGTCCCACCGTGCTGGTGTTTGACTCCGGCGTCGGTGGGCTGTCGGTCTATGACGAGATCCGGCGTCTCTTACCGGATCTCCATTACATTTATGCTTTCGATAATGTCGCTTTCCCGTATGGCGAAAAAAGCGAAGCGTTTATTGTTGAGCGCGTAGTGGAAATTGTCACTGCGGTGCAAGAGCATTATCCCCTTGCACTGGCTGTGGTGGCCTGCAACACCGCCAGCACCGTTTCGCTTCCTGCATTACGCGAAAAATTTGACTTCCCGGTTGTCGGTGTCGTGCCGGCGATTAAACCCGCAGCGCGTCTGACCGCTAATGGCATTGTTGGATTGCTGGCAACTCGCGGAACAGTTAAACGTTCTTATACCCATGAACTGATTGCGCGTTTCGCCAATGAATGTCAGATAGAAATGCTCGGATCGGCAGAGATGGTTGAGCTGGCTGAAGCGAAACTGCATGGCGACGAAGTTTCTCTGGATGCGCTAAAGCGTATCTTGCGTCCGTGGTTAAGAATGAAAGAGCCACCAGATACTGTTGTTCTAGGGTGTACTCATTTCCCTCTATTACGAGAAGAACTGTTACAGGTGCTACCAGAGGGAACACGGCTGGTAGATTCTGGCGCAGCAATTGCCCGCCGAACGGCCTGGTTGTTAGAACATGAAGCCCCGGATGCAAAATCTGCCGATGCGAATGTTGCCTTTTGTATGGCAATGACGCCGGAAGCAGAACAATTATTGCCCGTTTTACAGCGTTACGGTTTCAAAACGCTCGAAAAACTGGCAGTTTCAGGCTGATTTGGTTGAATGTTGCGCATTCGGAAAATTATTTTAAATTTCCTCTTGTCAGGCCGGAATAACTCCCTATAATGCGCCACCACTGACACGGAACAACGGCAAACACGCCACCGGGTCAGCGGGATTCTCCTGAGAATTCCGGCAGAGAAAGCAAAAATAAATGCTTGACTCTGTAGCGGGAAAGCGTATTATGCACACCCCGCGCCGCTGAGAAAAAGCGAAGCGGCACTGCTCTTTAACAATTTATCAGACAATCTGTGTGGGCACTCGAAGATACGGATTCTTAACGTCCTCGGACGATAAATGAATACCAAGTCTCAAGAGTGAACACGTAATTCATTACGAAGTTTAATTCTTTGAGCATCAAACTTTTAAATTGAAGAGTTTGATCATGGCTCAGATTGAACGCTGGCGGCAGGCCT